>JANWZF010000197.1 GCA_025054905.1 Tepidimonas sp. | reverse complement strand
GATACCTGGGGAAACGCCGATGGCAGCACTGTGCGCGTTTTACGGCTGGCCGCCGGTGGCCGACGAGCGAATGAGCGTGGCTCAGTGGTTTGAGCAGCACGCGACACAGCAGCCCATCGAAGGCGATCAGTTACGCTGGGGACCAGCCGAGCTGAGTGTGCGCCGGCTGCGCGAGGGCACCATCGAGCGCATCGGAATCCGCATCGACGATGAAGCGTCGGCCTAAGCGGCCTTCGGCTCAGCGACTGAGATCGCCCAACGCCTTGGCCAGCAGCGGTGCCAGCGCCACCGCGTTGCTGGCGTGCGGCACGCTGTCGGTGCTCCAGACCGCACCGACCCCCGCCGCCTGCATGACCGCCAGCGCATCGCCGCTGAACAGCGCGTGGGTCACCGCCACGTCCACCGAGGTGGCACCGGCGGCGCGCAGGGCTGCGGCGGCCTGCGCCACCGTGCGCCCGGTGCTGGCCATGTCGTCCAGGATGACGACCGCGCGGCCGCGCACGTCCAGTGCCGGCAACTGCACCTCAACGTCGCGATCGCCGCGGCGCACCTTGCGGCACACCGCGGCCGGCAACCCGGCCGCCGCCGCGGCCTGCTGCACCCACTGGGCCGACTCCTCGTCCGGGCCCAGCAGCAGCGCACCGGGGCGACGCTGCGCCACCAGCGCCCCCAGCAGCGGCGCGGCGCTGAGCGCGTGCGCCTGCCCCACCGGCACCGCCTCGGCGAGCGTGGCCACGCGGTGCAGGTGCGGATCGACGGTGACGAGCCCATCGAACGCCGCGGCGAGCCAGCGCCCAACGTGGCGCTGGCTGACCACCTCGCCCGGCGTGAACGCGGCGTCCTGGCGCATGTAGGCCAGGTACGGGGCCACCAGCCACAGGCGCCGCGCGCCCAGCTCGCGCGCGGCCGGGGCCGCCAGCAGCAGTTCCACGAGCTTTTCGTTGGGCTGATGCAGGCTGCGGTACAGCGCCACGTCGGCCGGCAGCGCCGGCGGCAGCCGCAGGCGCCATTCGCCGTCTGGAAAGCGGTGGCGCTCGATCACCGCCAACCGCCACGCGGTCTGCTCGGTCGGGCCGGCCCCCTGGGGCCCCTGGGCCTGCAGCGCAGCCAACAGGCGCTCGGCCGGGGCCTGCTCATCATCGCAGCACAGCAGCAGCGGCATCGCTCAAAACTCCACGTAGACCTGCGGTACCTCGTGCGGCGCGCCGATCGTGTAGCCGCTGGCGCGCAGGGCAGCATCGCGCGCAAAGTCCTCGTCGGCCGCAAACTCGGCGTACACGCGGTACAGCACGTCGCCGGCGCGCACCGGCTCACCGAGCTTGCGCATCAGATCCACGCCGGCACCAGCCACCTTGGGCGCGCCGGCCAGCCGCGCGATGCGCGCGATCTGCAGGTTGTCGATGCCGGTGACCACGCCGTCGCGCGGAGCCGTCACCTCGAAGCTGCGCCGGGCCAGCGGCGGACGCTCCGGGTCGAAGCCGCGCGCGCCCTGCGCCTCGATCAGCGCCATCATTTTTTCCAATGCACGGCCGGAGTCGAGGATGTCGCGCGCGATGCCGTAGCCGTCGCCGCCGCGGATGTCGGGGTCACACTCCAGCAACCGGCCCGCCAGCCGCAGCGCCTTCTGGCGCAGATCGATCGGCGCCAGCGGGTGGTTTTGCAGCACGCGCATGACGTCGCGCGCCTCCAGCACCGGGCCGATGCCCTGGCCGATCGGCTGGCGCCCATCGGTGATCACCACGTCGATCGAGATACCCAGCCGCCGCGCCACGTACTCGAACAGCCGGCGCAGCCGCTGCGCCTCCGGCATCGAGCGCACCTTGGCCGTGGGGCCCACCGGAATGTCCAGCACCAGATGGTTGGAGCCAGCGGCCACCTTTTTGCTCAGGATCGAGGCCACCATCTGCGCCGGCGAATCCAGCGACAGCGGCCGCTCCACGGCGATCAGCACGTCGTCGGCGGGCGACAGCTGCGCCGTGCCACCCCAGGCCAGGCAGGCGCGGTGCGCGCGCACGATTTCCTGCAACCGCTCGATCGGCAGCTCGACCTCGGCCAGCACCTCCATCGTGTCGGCGGTGCCGGCCGGCGAAGTGATGGCGCGCGAGGAGGTCTTGGGGCACACCAGCCCGTGCGCGGCCACGATCGGCACCACCAGCATCGAGGTGCGGTTGCCGGGGATGCCGCCAATGCAGTGTTTGTCCACCACCAGCCGCTCGCGCCAGTCCAACCGCTGGCCGGCGGCGATCATGCCTTCGGTCAGGTAGTAGACCTCCTCGCGGTCGAGCTCGCTGGTGTGCGTGGCCACGACAAAGGCCGACAGCTCGATCTTGGAGTAGCGGTGCTCGGCGATGTCGCGCGCGATGGCATGGAACTCCTCGCGCGTCAGGCGCTCACCGCCGATCTTACGGTGCAGCGCCGCGATCGAGGCCGGCGGCTCGGCCTGCTGGATCGTGGCCGGATGACCCGGCTCCACCCCCAGCTGCGCGAAGGCCTCCATCGACAGGCCGATCTCGTCGCACTTGACGATGCGCGGATCCAGCGTCACGTTGAGCGTGGCCAGCACCTTGCGGCCGTTGGCGCGCACTTCGACCTTGTTGAGCGCCTGGAAACCCTCGGCGCGGTACAGGTCGCAGTCGCGGTGCAGGTAGGCGACGTTTTCGCGGTAGGTGTCGATGGCCACGCGGCGCAGCTTCAGCGGTACCCGACCATCGGCACCGAGCTCCACCGGCGGGCACGGCGAGAGTTTCAGGCCGTCGGGGACCGCAGCGGAAGACTCAGTCATGTTGGCATCCTCCACGGGGGTTGGCGCTCCAGCAGCGGGCGCAACTGCTGCACTTGCGCAGCGATGCGTCGCGCCAGCGCCGCCGCGTCGCCCCCTCCGGGCAGCCAGCCTTGCCGGCGCAGCGTGGCCTGCACGACGGGCTGGCGCAGGACGTGGCGCAGGGCGCGCCCCAGCCGGCTGACCGCCACCGGCGACCAGACGCGTGGTGCGGCCAGCGCATACCAGTGGTCGTAGACAAAACCGCGCAGGCCCAGCTCGTCGAGCTCCGGCACCCCGGGCAGCAGCACCTCGACGCCGGGGGCGGTGCCCCCCAGCACTGGCAGCTTGCCCTGCCGCCACAGCGGCAACACCAGGGCCGGCGGCAGCAAGGCCAGCTGCACATCGCCGGCCAACAGGGCGTTGACGACCTGCGGGTTGCCGGGGTAGGCCAAATGCTCGGTGGCCCAGCCCGCGCGGGTTTTGAGCAGCTCCATCGCCAGATGAAACGGCGTGCCCACCCCCGGACTGCCGTAGCGCCAGGCCGACCCGGCCAGCCGCACGGTGCGCAGCAGCTCCACGCCGCGCTGCGGCAGCTCCGGGCTGGCGCACAGCAGCAGCGGCGTGCTGGCTGCCGCCCCCACCGGCTGCAGATCGCGTGCAGGGTCGTAACCGACCTCCGGATGCAGCCAGGGCGCCACGGTCAGGTGCAGGTTCAGCAGCAACCCGAGCAGGTGGTCGTCGTCGGCCTGCGCCACCTGGCGCGCGGCCAGCAACCCACCGGAGCCGGGGCGGTTTTCCACCACCACCGGTTGGCCGAGCACGGCGGCCAGCGGATCGGCCAGCGTGCGCGCGATGTCATCGGCCGACGCCCCCCCCGGAAACCCGACCACCAGCCGCAGCGGGCGCTGCGGCCAGTCATGGTTTTCAGCGCGCAGCGCCGGCACGGCCAGCGCGGCCGTCCCCGCAGCCAGGCATCTCAGCAACCAGCGCCGCGCGTCGGCGCGGGCCGTCGCGGTGGACATCGGCTTCATCCCTGCCCCCCGACGGCGGCGCGCGGGTCCGGTGGGCCGGCGTACAGCCACGGTTGATCGAGCAAGCGCGGCCCCAGCAGCGCCAGAGCCAGATCACGCCCCCAGCGCAGCAGGCCCTGCGCATGAAAGATCGAACCATTGCGCCGCGAGCGGCTCTGCACGCGCGCGTTGCGGGCCCAACGCCAGCGCGCCCACCGCTGCAGCAGCAGCGGCCAGTCCACTGGCTGCGCTACGGGTGGCAGCAGGCGTCCCAGCGTCCAGGCATCCTCCAGCGCCATCGCGGCACCCTGCGCCAGGTAGGGCCGCATCGGGTGTGCCGCATCGCCCAGCACGCCAACGCGGCCACGGGCATGTTCATGCGGCCCGCGCATCGGCGCACGGCCAAACAGCGGCCACTGACGCCACTGGGGCACCGCATTCAGCAGCGCCTGCAGCTCGCGTTGCACCGGGCCCAGCACCTGCAGCAGCTGACCCCGGGTGGCCTCATGATCCCAGCCTGGCGGCTCACCTTGGGGCAAGGGCCCTTCCACCACCAGCACGACGTTGAGCCAGTCGCCGGCCCGCACCGGATAGTGCACACCGTGCAGCCGCGGGCCAAGCCAGGCCACCACCTCCTCCGGCGGCACCGAAGCCGGCGCATCCTTCAGCGGCAGCAGGCCGCGGTAGGCGACATGGCCGCTGAAAACCGGCGCCCCA
>JANWZF010000175.1 GCA_025054905.1 Tepidimonas sp. | reverse complement strand
CGCAGCGCAGCGGCGGGGTGGCCACGGTGTTTCAGCGCGAGGGACAGGACTTTCGCCGCATCACGACCAGCGTGACCAAGGAAGACGGCAGCCGCGCCGTCGGCACCCTGCTGGGCACCCAACACCCCGCCTACGCGGCAGTGATGACCGGGCAGCGCTACGTGGGGCGGGCGGTGCTGTTTGGCCGCAGCTACATGACGGTCTATCAGCCGGTCAAGCTCGGGGGCGAGGTGGCCGCCATTCTATTCGTCGGCTACGACCTGAACACGGAAATGGGCGTCATGGCCAAGCTGTTCAAGGCGGTCAACAGCGGCACGGTGATGGCCGCGGCGCTGGACATCAGCCGCGGCGCCAGCGCCGGCGGCTGGTACGGCCGCGATCTGCCGCGGCTGGCCGCCGACGCCCCGTTGCTGCAGCAGCTGCGCGAGCAGGTGGCGGCCGGCGAGCGCGAGGGTCTGCTGGAACTCGACGCCCTACCCGGCTTTGCCGACGGCGAGCGCCTCAACGTGCGCTGGCAAGCGTTTGCGCCGTGGCAATGGGTGGTGCTCGTCGCCGAGCGCGACCGCGACTCCACCGCATCCACGCGCGCCAATCTGATCCAGCTTTGGAGCATGGTGCTGGGCGTGGGGGTGCTCGTCACGGTGTTGTTGACCTGGTTTGTACGCACGCGCGTGGTGCGGCCCTTGACCGCGGTGCAGACGGCCGTGGCAGCCCTGGCGCAGGGTCGGCTGCTGCACCCGCTGCCGCGTGGGCAGGCCGATGAATTTGGCGCCCTGCTGGGCGCCACCGAATCGATGCGCCAGGCGTGGCTGCAGATTGTGCGCAAGGTGCAGCAAAGCAGCGCGGCGGTGGCCAGCGGTGCCCGCGAAATCGCGCAGGGCAACCAGAACCTGTCGGAGCGCACCGAGCGCACCGCCGCCAGCCTGCAGCAGACCGCCGCCAGCCTGGATGGGCTGACGCAGGCGGTCCACGGCGGCGCCGCCACGGCGCAGCGCGCCAGCGATCTGGCCGCGCAAGCCGCCGAACAGGCGCGCGCCGGCGGGGCCGAGGTTCAGCAGGCGGTGGCCTCGATGCAGGAGCTGGAGCGCAGCAGCCAAAAGATCGCCGACATCACCGGGGTGATCGACAGCCTGGCGTTTCAGACCAACATCCTGGCGCTCAACGCCGCGGTGGAAGCCGCGCGTGCGGGCGAAGCGGGCCGCGGCTTTGCGGTGGTCGCCGGCGAAGTGCGCCAGCTCGCCCAGCGCAGCGCCGAAGCCGCGCGCCAAATCAAGGCCCTGATCGAAGACAGCGTGGCCGCCGTGCGCAGCGGCAGCGCGCGCGTGCAGCACTCCGGCACCACCATCCAGGACGTGGTGCAGGCGATTCAGCAGGTCGCCGAGCTGATCGGCCAGGTCAGTGCTGGCACCGCCGAGCAGAGCGACAGCATCGCGCAGGTCAACGCGGCGATGGGGCAGCTGGATCAGATGACGCAGCAAAATGCCGCGCTGGTGGAGCAGGCCATGGCCGCCGCCAGCAGCCTGCGCGAGCATGCGCAAGCCCTGCTGCAGGCGCTGCAGGCCTTCGACGTCGCCGCCGCATCCAGCATGTCACCGGCCGCCGACTCCTGACCGCCTGCGGCTTGCAGGCCGCTGCCGACCGGCACCAACGACAAGCCGCCCGGGCAGGGCGGCTTGGGTGCATGGGATGCGACCCCGACGCCAGAAGGCAGCGGGGCACCTGCGGACCATGGCTTACATGTGCTCGATCATCACCTGCCCGAAGCCCGAGCACGACACCTGGGTGGCGCCTTCCATCAGACGCGCGAAGTCGTAGGTGACACGCTTGCTCTGGATGGCTTTTTCCATCGAGCTGATGATGAGGTCGGCGGCCTCGCGCCAGCCCATGTGGCGCAACATCATCTCGGCCGACAGGATTTCCGAGCCCGGGTTGACATAGTCCTTGCCGGCGTACTTGGGCGCGGTGCCGTGCGTGGCCTCGAAGCAGGCGACGCTGTCGGAGAGGTTGGCCCCCGGCGCGATCCCGATGCCGCCGACCTGCGCCGCCAGCGCATCCGAGATGTAGTCGCCGTTGAGGTTGAGCGTGGCGATCACCGAATACTCCGCCGGGCGCAGCAGGATCTGCTGCAGGAAGGCATCGGCGATCGAATCCTTGATGACGATCTCGCGCCCGGTCTTGGGGTTGGTGAACTTGCACCACGGACCGCCGTCGATCTCCACCGCCCCGAACTCGCGCTTGGCCAGCGCATAGCCCCAGTCGCGGAACGCGCCTTCGGTGTACTTCATGATGTTGCCCTTGTGCACGAGCGTCACGCTGGGCTTGTCGTTGTCGATCGCGTACTGGATGGCCTTGCGCACCAGCCGCTCGGTGCCCTCCTGCGACACCGGCTTGATGCCGATGCCCGACGTTTCGGGGAAGCGGATCTTGGTGACACCGAGCTCCTCCTGCAGGAACTTGATCAGCTTTTTGGCCTTTTCGCTCTGCGCCGGGTATTCAATGCCCGCATAGATGTCCTCGGAGTTTTCACGGAAGATGACCATGTCGGTCTTCTCGGGCTCTTTCAGCGGGCTGGGCACGCCCTTGAAGTAGCGCACCGGCCGCAGGCAGACGTACAGGTCGAGCTCCTGACGCAGCGCCACGTTGAGCGAGCGGATGCCCCCGCCGACCGGCGTGGTCAAAGGCCCCTTGATCGAGACCACAAACTCCTTGAGCGCATGCAGCGTCTCATCGGGCAGCCAGACGTCAGGGCCATAGACGCGCGTGGACTTCTCGCCCGCGTACACTTCCATCCAGTGGATCTTGCGCTTGCCTGCGTAGGCCTTGGCCACCGCGGCGTCGACCACCTTGATCATCACCGGCGTGATGTCCACCCCGGTGCCATCACCCTCGATATAGGGGATGATCGGGTTGTCCGGCACGTTGAGCGACATGTCCGGGTTGACAGTGATCTTGGCGCCCTCGGCGGGCACGCGGATGTGCTGGTACATAGGATGGCAGTCTCCGTGGGTGGTATGCGGGCTGGCTGCGCTCTTGGCACGGCCAGCAGGACGTCAAAATTCTAGCGACAAAACCGTTACGAACCTGACAGGAGCACGATGGGTACCACCGCGATCCTCTGCCGATCCCGCGCGGCCCCACACCGGGCGGTGCTGTTGTCCATCGGAGGCTGGCTCCTGGCCGCTGTCAGCGCCAGCGCCCAGCCCACCGGACAGCCCCAGCGCGACCTGCCCCGCTTGACCCTGCGAGCGGGTCTGCATCTGATCCACGCGCAGGTGGCTGCCACCCCGGCGCAGCGCGCCACCGGGCTGATGTGGCGTCAGGAGCTGGGGCCCAACGAGGGCATGCTCTTTGTCTTCGAGGCCCCGGCCGTGCAGTGCTTCTGGATGAAAAACACCTACGTCCCGCTGACGGCCGCTTTCGTGGCCGACGACGGGCGCATCGTCAACCTGGTGGACATGCAGCCGCTGGATGAAACCAGCCACTGCTCACGTGAGCCGGTGCGCTACGTGCTGGAGATGGCCCAGGGCTGGTTTGCCCAGCGCGGCATCAAGGCCGGCTTTCGCCTCAGCGGTGGCCCGTTCGAGCGGGCGCGGGCCACACCGTAGCGCGCCCCGATCGAGACCGAGGGGGTACCGGTGCGGCCCGCCCGCGGGCGCCGCCCCTGTGCCGCAGCGCCCCGGCGGAGCGGCCAGACCGCCTCAGGCCGCGTGATTGGCCTGCACGAAATCCCAGTTGACCAGCTTGTCGAGGAAGGTCTCGACGAACTTCTGGCGCAGGTTGCGGTAGTCGATGTAGTAGGCGTGCTCCCACACGTCCACCGTCAGCAGGGGTTTGTCGGCGGTGGTCAGCGGGGTGCCTGCCGCGCCCGTGTTGACGATGTCCAGGCTGCCGTCGGGCTTCTTGACCAGCCACGTCCAGCCGGAGCCAAAGTTGCCCACCGCGCTCTTGACAAAAGCCTCGCGGAACGCGGCGTAGCTGCCCCACTTGGCGTGGATGGC
>JANWZF010000171.1 GCA_025054905.1 Tepidimonas sp. | reverse complement strand
GCAGGCGGTGCAGGCCGTGGCGCAGCGCGAGCTGCGGTTGGCCTGGAGCGCCCTGCGCGAAAGCGTGACGTGGCTGGACGAGCTGCTGCGCGCCCCACCGGGCGCGGCGGCCCCGGATGTGGCCGCGCAGGTGCGTGGGGCAGCGGCCGCGCTGCTGTGGCGCGACAACCTGCGCCACCGCCACGACATCGAGCGGGCGTACCTGAAGGCGATCGGCGCGGCACGCCAGCAGATCATCATTGCCAACGCGTACTTCATTCCTGGCCGCCGGCTTCGCCGCGCACTGGTCCAGGCGGTGCAGCGCGGGGTGCGGGTGCGTCTGCTGATCCAGGGCAAGTACGAGCGTTTTTTGCAGTACCACGCGCCGCGGCCGGTGCACCAGGCGCTGCTGGCCGCCGGGGTCGAGATCCACGAATATGCGCCCAGCGCGCTGCACGCCAAGGTGGCGGTGGTGGATGAGCGCTGGGCCACAGTGGGCTCCAGCAACCTCGATCCGATCAGCCTGCTGCTGGCGCGCGAGGCCAATGTGGTCACCACCGACCGCCGCTTCGCGCAGGCGCTCAGCCGCCGGCTGGAGCAGTTGCTGCGCGAGCAGGGCACCGCGTTGCAGCTGCAGGCGCTGCGCCAGCGCCCGTGGCACGTCAAGCTGCGCGATATGCTGGCGTTTGCCGTCATGCGCACGGTGCTGTTTCTGACCGGCCACCGCTACTGAAAGGGGCTCGCCCCCAAGCCTGGCGCCCCTGGCGCTTCGGTGTTAGGATGCCGCGCCATGCTCATGCCCCATCCCGACGCTATGACTGCCGAATCCCGAGCCGACGACGCTGGCGTGCCCGTTTCGGTGCGCATCCGCGAGCGTCTTCGTGCTGCCCGCAAGCGCTTTCACGCCAACGACAACATCGCTGACTTCATCCAGCCCGGCGAGCTCGACCAGCTGCTGGAGGAGGTCACCGACAAGATGCAGGCGGTGCTGGACAGCCTGGTTATCGACACCACCAGCGACCACAACACCGAAGACACCGCGCGTCGTGTGGCCAAGATGTACCTCAAGGAGGTCTTTGCCGGCCGTTACGTGAAGGCGCCCACGATCACCGAATTTCCCAACGCCGAGCACCTCAACGAGCTGATGATCGTCGGCCCGATCACGGTGCGCAGCGCCTGCAGCCACCATTTCTGCCCGGTGATCGGACGGCTGTGGATCGGTGTCATGCCCAACGAGCACACCAACGTGATCGGGCTGTCGAAGTACGCGCGGCTGGCCGAGTGGATTATGGGGCGGCCGCAGATCCAGGAAGAGGCGGTGGTGCAGCTGGCCGACCTGATCCAGGAAAAGACCCAGCCCGACGGCCTGGCCATCGTGATGGAAGCCACGCACTACTGCATGGCCTGGCGCGGCGTCAAGGACATGGACAGCCGCATGATCAACTCGGTGATGCGCGGGGTGTTCCTGAAAGATGCCAATCTGCGGCGCGAGTTTCTGTCGCTGATCCCGCGCCACGTGGCGCCGCAATGACGGGGGGATGCCATGTTGGTGCGATTGCTCTACGTCAGCCGCGCGCGGGCTGACCACACCGCGCAGGACATCGAAGATATTCTGCACTCGGCGCGGCATCACAACCTGCACAACGGCATCACCGGCATCCTGTGCTACGGTGGCGGCATTTATCTGCAGGCCATCGAGGGGGGGCGCAGCGCGGTCAACCGGCTTTACAAGCAGATCATCGAGGATCCGCGCCACCACGATGTGGAGCTGCTGCTGTACGAGGAAATCTCGGAGCGGCGCTTTGGCGGCTGGACGATGGGACAGGTCAACCTGACCAAGCTCAACACGTCGATCGTGCTGAAGTATTCGGAGCGCCCGGAGTTCGATCCCTACAGTGTCTCGGGCAAGGTGTCGCTGGCGCTGCTGGAGGAATTGATGGCCACCGCCAGCATCATTGGGCGGGCGTGACGTCGCCGCCGCACACCGGGCAGTCGGCGCGTCGCTGCAGCCGCACTTCGGTGAAGTGGCTGGCGCGGCCGTCGAGCATCAGCAGTTTGCCGCTCAGGCCTGCGGGTAGCCCGGCCAGCAGTTTGAGCGCCTCGGCCGCTTGCAGGCTGCCGATGATGCCCACCAGCGGGGCAAACACCCCCATCGTCGCGCAGCGTACCTCGTCGGGCGCCTGCTCGGGCGCAAACAGGCACGCATAGCAGGCGGCGGCGGGCTGGCGCGGATCGAACACCGCCACCTGACCGTCGAAGCGGATGGCCGCCCCCGACACCAGCGGTACGCGGTGGCGCACGCTGGCGCGGTTGAGCGCGTGGCGCGTGGCGAAATTGTCGCTGCAGTCCAGCAGCACGTCGGCATCCGGCAGCAGGGCATCCAGCAACGCCTCATCGGCGCGCTGCACGAGCGCTTCGACGCGCACCTCGGGGTTGAGCGCCTGCATCGCCGCGCGCGCCGACAGCGCCTTGGGCTGGCCGAGGCGCGCCTGGCTGTGCGCGATCTGGCGCTGCAGGTTGGTCAGGTCCACCGTGTCAGGGTCCACCAGCGTGATGCGGCCAACGCCCGCGCTGGCCAGGTACAGCGCCACCGGTGAGCCCAGGCCGCCTGCGCCCACCACCACCGCGTGCGCCTGGAGCAGCCGCTGCTGCCCCTCGATGCCCCATTCTTCCAGCAGGATATGGCGTGAATAGCGCAGCAGCTGCTCGTCGGTCATCGCGGTTGGCTCACCCGGGTGCAGCGATCAGTTGTCGGCTTTGGGCGG
This sequence comes from Tepidimonas sp., assembly GCA_025054905.1. Lineage (GTDB taxonomy): Bacteria > Pseudomonadota > Gammaproteobacteria > Burkholderiales > Burkholderiaceae_C > Tepidimonas. The sequence continues at coordinate 3,016 of JANWZF010000171.1, read as the reverse complement.
GCGCTCGCTGGCGGTCTTGCTGGCCACCACCGGCAGACCCTTGAGCTGGTTGAGCGCCTGCTGCAACTGGAAATCCTTGTCCGAGCCAAACTCCGGCAGCAACCGCGCACCGGGGTTTTTGCGCTGCTCTTCTTCCAGTCGCTGGCGGGCCTGCTCGCGCTCGCGCTCACGCTGGCGCAGCGCCTCGCGCTCGGCATCGCTGAGCTGGCGCTCATCCGGGCCGCTCAAGTGCTTGTCCAGATCGGCCTCACGGGTGCGCAGCGCCGCAAAGAGGTTGCCCTCCGGGGTTTCGTCTACCCACACGTCGGGCACGATCCCTTTGGCCTGGATCGAGCGGCCGCTGGGCGTGTAGTAGCGTGCCGTGGTCAGCTTCAGCGCCGTGTCGGGGCCCAGGGGCCGCACGGTCTGCACCGAACCTTTGCCGAAGGTCTGGCTGCCCATGATGGTGGCGCGCCGGTGATCCTGCAGTGCGCCGGCGACGATCTCGCTGGCCGAGGCCGAGCCTTCGTTGACCAGCACCACCAGCGGCAGGCGCTTGTACAGCCCCTGCGTGTTGGCGGTCAGGCGCGCCACGGGGTCGGCGCCGGGGCGACGCAGGTAGTCGCGCGCCGTGGCCCGGTAGGTGGCCTTGCTTTCCTCCAGCTGTCCATTGGTGGTCACCACCACCGCGTTGTCGGGTAGAAACACCGCCGCCAGCCCCACCGCGGCATCCAGCAGACCACCGGGGTCGTTGCGCAGATCCAGCACCAGGCCCTTGAGCTGCGGCTCGCTGCGCGCGATCTCTTCCAGTTTGCGCGCGAAGTCCTCCAGCGTGCGCTCCTGGAACTGCGACACGCGCACCCAGGCGTAGCCGGGCTCGACCACCTTGGCGCGCACGCTGACGGTCTTGATCTCCTGGCGCGTGATCGTGACCCGGAAGGTGCGGTTCTCATCGCGGCGAAACACCGTCAGTTCGACCTTGGTGTTGGGCTCGCCACGCATGCGCTTGACCGCCTCGTTGATCGTCAGCCCCTTGACGGCGGTGTCGTCGATCTTGGTGATCAGGTCACCAGCCTTCAGCCCGGCGCGAAACGCAGGGGAATCCTCGATCGGTGAGACGACCTTGACCAGGCCGTCTTCCATCGTGATCTCGATGCCCACGCCGACAAAGCGCCCCGAGGTGCCTTCGCGGAATTCCTTGAACGATTTGGCATCGAAATATTGCGAATGGGGATCCAGCGCCGAGACCATGCCGGCGATGGCGTCGTTGATGAGCTTCTTGTCGTCCACCGGCTCGACATAGTCGCTCTTGATGAGCCCATAGACGGCGGCAAACTGCTGCAGCTCCTGCAGCGGCAGCGGGGCAAACGATGCCCGCGCGGTGGCCTGCAGCCCCACGGTGGTCAAGGCGCCAGCCAGCGCGCCCAGCGCCAGCCAGCCTGCGATGCTCAACTTGTGCCCCATCGGCGTATCCTGCTCCAAGGCCTGGCACTATACACCTTGGAGGATGACCCTGCCGCGCAGGTTCCGGCTGGGCGGCGCAAGGCAGCACGCCGCGGCAGTTCAGCCGCTGGTGCCCTGGCGTGCCACCGCCGCGGCAGCGGCCTCCACCGCGGCGGCATCGCCCAGGTAGTAGCGGCGCTGCAGCCGCATCCCGGCGTCGAATTCGATCACCAGCGGCACGCCGTTGGGGATGTTGAGCCCGACGATGTCCGCGTCGGAGATGCCGTCCAGGTGCTTGATCAGCGCCCGGATCGAGTTGCCGTGCGCGGCGATCAGCACGCGCTGGCCGCTGCGCACCGCCGGCGCGATCGTCTGCTCCCAGTACGGCACGACGCGCGCCACCGTATCCTTCAGGCATTCGGTCAGCGGGATCTGTTCGGGGGGCAGGTGCGCGTAGCGGCGATCATGGCGCTGCCCACGCGGGTCGTCCGGGGCCAGCGCAGGCGGCGGCACGTCGTAGCTGCGCCGCCACAGCAGCACCTGCTGCTCGCCATACTGGCGCGCCATGTCGGCCTTGTTGAGGCCCTGCAGCGCGCCGTAGTGGCGCTCGTTGAGGCGCCAGTCCTTGACCACCGGCAGCCAGGTGCGGTCCATCTCGTCCAGCACGTACCACAGCGTGTGGATCGCGCGCTTGAGCACGCTGGTGAAGCACAGGTCGAAATCCCAGCCCTCGTCGCGCAACAGCCGCCCGGCGGCGATCGCCTGCGCGATGCCGGTGGGGGTCAGGTCTACGTCGGTCCAGCCGGTGAAGCGGTTTTCGAGGTTCCAGGTCGATTCGCCGTGGCGGATGAGGACAAGCTTGTGCATGGTCAACGGGGATGGGCCGGGTCGGGCTGGGGAAAACCCCGACATTCTAGAATACCGACCCGACGGCAGCCGAAGGTGCGTTGCCGCCTCCTCTCTGAACCCGATGACAAGGAAGCGTGCAGCCGTGGTGGAGTTTCTGATCGACAACTGGATGCTGGTGGCGGTGGCGCTGGGCTCGGGGCTGATGCTGCTGTGGCCGGTGGTCACCGGCGGCATGGCCGCTGGCGTCAACCCGACCGAGGCGGTGCAGCTGATCAACCGCGACAAGGCGGTGGTGATCGATGTGTGCTCGCCGGCCGAATATGCGGCCGGTCATGTGGTCGGCGCGCGCAACGTGCCGCTGGATGAGCTGGCGCAGCGGCTGCCCCAGGTGGTCAAGAACAAGGCCACGCCGCTGGTGTTGGTGTGCGCCTCGGGGGTGCGCTCGCGCCGGGCGGCGGCGATCGCCAAGAAGCTCGGCTACGACCAGGCCGTGTCGCTGGCCGGCGGTCTGGCGGCGTGGCGCGCGGCCAGCCTGCCGGTGCAAACCGGCGCCTGAGGCGCGTGGCAGGGATTGGGGCGTCGTTTGGAGTGCCCCGACGATTCAGGAGCCCACCGAGATGGCCCATGTCAAGATCTACAGCAGCGACTACTGCCCATACTGCCACCGTGCCAAGGCGCTGTTGCGCGCGCGCGGGGTGACCGAGTGGGAGGAAATCAACGTCGACGGCCGCCCCGAGGTGCGCCG
>JANWZF010000138.1 GCA_025054905.1 Tepidimonas sp. | reverse complement strand
GGCGCGCGCCGTTGCGGCACAATCGGCGCCGCGACCGGCCGTCTATTCGACGGGGCCGGGCCGGTCGGTTTGACGGCTTGTGCCTCGTCGAAGATATGGATTCTTGTCGATGAAAAACCGCTATCCGCTCACCCCGCGCAGTTCCCACCCCCGCAAGCACGGCGGCGCTCCCAGCCATCACGCCCCCGGGGTGGCACTGGTCGATGAACGTTTTTTGCTTTGGCTGGCGACCCAGGCGGGGGCGGCCTCGGTGCGCACCCTGCAACGCGGGGCGTTGCCGACGGTGATGGGGCAGTTGATGCGCGCCGCGGGCAGCGAGGGTGCGCTGCTGCGCACCGTGCTGTTCACCGATCAGGGTGGCAGCGAGCTGCACGACGACGTGGTGCTGCGCGCCGTGGCGCCCCACGCCGCCGACGGTGGCCTGAGCCTGGTGCGCGCCCTCGGCAGCGAAATGGTGCAGCTGGCCCAGCATCAGCCTGGCTGCCTGCTGCTGGTGGCCAGCGACGACGAGCGGCTGATCCCCTATCTGGACGAGGCGCAGTGGCGCGGTGCGCGGGTGGCGTTGATTGCCGATGACGGCGTGCACGATTTTGCCCGTCTGGCCAGCGACGATCCCAGCTGGGCCAGGCTGCTGCAACAGGCCGACCGGCGCGTGGCGGTGCCCGCTGCGGCGTGGGAGGTGTTGACCTCTGCGAACGCCTCGCGCGAGGACGACGGTGGTCGCGAGCCGACTGCCGAACCGGACGAAACCTGGCGCGCTCAGGTGGCGCGCATCATCGGTGACTGGTGGGAGTCCGAGCCCGAAGACGAGCGGGTCGATCTGGCCGCGGCGATGCGTCAGCAGCAAGGTGTGCCGCCGGAGGCCGACCGCCGTATCCTGATGCAGGTGCGCCGGGAACTGGGGCGCAACCTGAGCTTTCCGGAAAAACGCCTGATGCGGGAGATGGTGCGTGCCACCGTGCTGGGCGAAGCCGCAGGGGTCGCAGCCGAGGCATCCGCACCGCAGCCTTGAGGCGGCCGTGCAGCCACCGACCGCGTCCGACCGTGCGCCGCCGGCCAGCGCGATGCTGGGGCGTGAGCTGGCCGCCTGGTTCGGCACCGCCGCCGGGCGCTATCTGCTGGCCTGGGAGGCGCGCCACTTCGCCGACGCGGTGGCCGACGCCTTCGGCTACCACGCGTTGCAGTTGGGCCTGCCCGAGCTGGACACTCTGGCTGCCAACCGGATGCCGCACCGATGGCTGGCGGCGCCTGAGGAAAGGGGGCCTGGGTTCGAGGCGGTCGGCCCTGCGCAGCGCGCGGTGGATCTGGTGGCCCACGCTGCCGCGCTGCCCTTTGCCGCCGCCAGCCTGGATCTGGTGACGCTGCCGCATACCCTGGAGCTGAGTGCCGATCCGCACGCCGTGCTGCGCGAGGTCGAACGGGTGCTGGTGCCGCACGGACGGGTGGTCATCAGTGGCCTCAACCCCTGGAGCCTGTGGGGCCTGCGCCAGGGCCGGGCCCATCTGGCTGCGCGGCTGGGCGGGGCCGGCACCCGCTGGGCCCGACCGTACTTGCCCGAAGCGGGCGCGTTCATCGGTCCGGGTCGGCTGAGCGACTGGCTGCGGCTGCTCAGCCTGGAGGTCGAGCAATGGCGCTACGGCTGCTACCGTCCGGCGGTGCGCAGCGAACGCTGGCTGCAACGCTGGGCCTGGCTCGACCGCCTGGGTCCGCTGGCGTGGGCTCCGTTCGGGGCGGTCTATTTCGTGGTCGCCGTCAAGCGCGTGCGCGGCCTGCATCTGCTGGGCCCGGCGTGGCGGCCGCTGCGCGCCAGCGCCCCCGCCGTGGTCGCGCGGCGCGACGGGGAGCCGTGGTCACCATGAACGAAGTCGTCATCTACACCGATGGAGCCTGCAAGGGCAATCCCGGCCCGGGGGGGTGGGGGGCGCTGCTGCGCGCGGGCCAGGCCGAAAAGGAGCTCTGGGGGGGCGAGCCGCTGACCACCAACAACCGCATGGAACTCACCGCGGTGATCGAAGCGCTGGCGGCTCTGAAGCGTCCGTGCCGTGTGCATCTCCACCTGGACAGCGAATACGTGCGCAAAGGCATCACCGAATGGCTGCCGGGCTGGAAAGCGCGCGGCTGGAAAACCGCCGAGCGCAAGCCAGTCAAGAACGATGACCTGTGGCGCCGGCTCGATGAGCTGGTCCATGCCCGCGGACACGAGATCCACTGGCACTGGGTGCGTGGCCACAGTGGCGACCCCGGCAACGAGCGCGCCGACGCGCTGGCCAACCGCGGTGTGCCGGGACGCTGAACCGCAGCGCGGGGGCGTCACCGGCGTTTACACACCAGCAACGGCGATCCGTTACAGTCGCCTGCATCGACAGGCACGATGGGGACTCGGCATGGGTGTGGCCAGGCGACCGGTGGCAGGGTTGGCAGTGGGCGCGCTGATCGCGTTGGCGGTGGGCGCCTGGTGGTGGCAAAAGCCGTCGCCCTCGGCGCCGGCGGCTCCGAAAGCGACGGGTCCGGCTGCTGTCGGCGGTGGCGCGGCTGCGCCAGCCACGGGCGGGCCGGGGGCAGCAGCGGCGGGCCGGGGTGGCCCGCCGGCGGTCGAAGTGGCCCGGGTGCAGATCGCCCCGATCGTCGAAGAGGCCCAAGCGGTTGGCACGTTGATGGCGCGCCAGCGCGTGGCGGTGCGGCCGGAGGTCGCAGGCCGCGTGGTGGCACTGGGGTTTACCGATGGAGCCGCGGTGCGCAAGGGCCAGCTGCTGGTGCAGCTGGACGATACCCTGCAGCGTGCCGAGCTGGCCCAGGCGCAGGCACAGCTGGCGGTGCAGCAGGCCAACCTGCGCCGCAACGAGGAGCTGGTGGCGCAGGGCTTTGTCGCGCAGCGCGTGCTGGATGAAAGCCGCGCCGCCGTGCAGGTGGCCCAGGCCCAGGTGGACCTGGCGCAAGCCCGGCTGGCGCGCATGCGCATCGTGGCACCGTTCGATGCCGTGGCCGGCATTCGCACCGTGCACGTGGGCGAGTACGTCAAGGATGGTGCCGAGATCGTGCACCTGGAGGACGTCGCTCAGCTGGTGGTGGACTTTCGCCTGCCCGAGAGGTTGCAGCCGCGCGTGCGCGTCGGTCAGCCGCTGCGCCTGCAGGTGGATGCGCGCCCGGGTCAGACGGTGCCTGCGCGCATCGTGGCCATCGACCCGGCCCTCGATGCGGACGGGCGGGCGCTGGTGGTGCGCGCTGCGCTCGACGCCGGCCGCCACGGGCTGCAGCCGGGCATGTTCGTGCGCGTCGCGCTGGAGCTGGGACGCGATGAGGCTGCGCTGCTGGTGCCGGAGGAGGCCATTGTCCCGCAGGGACAGCAGTGGTTCGTCTGGCGACTGCGTCCGGCCGCCGGCGATGCGCCACCGGAGGTCGAGCGCGTGGCCGTGCGCCTGGGGCTGCGCCGCGACGGCCGCGTGCAGGTGCGCGAAGGTCTGCAACCCGGCGACTCGGTGGTGGTGGCGGGCCAGCAACGTCTGCAGCGCGATGGCACGCCGGTGCGGGTCATCGACCCCAACCGGCCCGCTGCTGCGCCCTCGGCGGGTCCGGGTCAGCCGGCGGGGGGACCGGGTGCCCCGCCCGCTGCCAGACCGCCGCAGGGGGCGGCATCCGGCAGCGCGGGTTCCGGCGCTGGCGCTCCCGAGGGTGCGGGGCCGGCCCGTTCGGGCTCCTGATGGCCACTGCAAGGAGCGGCCCCATGCAACTGCCCGAAATCGCCATCCGCCGCCCGGTGCTGGCCACTGTGCTGTCGCTGCTCATTCTGCTGATCGGCGGGGTCGCGTTTCAGCAGCTGTCGGTGCGCGAATACCCCAAGATCGACGAGCCCGTCGTCACCGTGACCACCCGTCTGGGCGGGGCCTCCAGCGAGGTCATCGAGTCCACCGTCACCAAGCCGCTGGAAGACTCGCTGGCCGGTATCGAAGGCGTGGACGTCATCACCTCGATCAGCCGGCCGGAGCAAAGCCAGATCACGGTGCGTTTTCGGCTCGAGCGTGACCCGGATGCCGCCGCCGCTGAGGTGCGCGACAAGGTCGCGCGCGTGCGTGGACGGCTGCCACAGACGGTGGATGAGCCGGTGGTGGCCAAGGTCGAAGCCGATGCGTTTCCGGTCATCTGGATCGCGCTGTCGTCCGACCGCTACTCGCCGCTGGAGCTGACCGACCTGGCCAACCGCATTGCCAAACCGGTGCTGCAAACCGCCAACGGCGTGGCCGAGGTGCGCCTGTACGGGGAGCGGCGCTTTTCGATGCGGCTGTGGCCGGACCCAGACCGCCTGGCCGCCTATGGGCTGACGGTGCAGGATCTGGAGGATGCGTTGCGCCGCGCCAACCTGGAGGTGCCTGCCGGCCGGGTCGAAAGCCGCCAGCGCGAGTTCAACGTCACGGCGGCCACCGACCTGCGCACGCCGCAGCAGTTTGCCGACGTGGTCATCAAGCAGGTGGGCGGGCTGCCGGTGCGGGTGGGCGACGTGGCCCGCGTCGAGCAGGCCGCGGCGGATGAGCGCAGTTCGGTGCGCCTCAACGGCCGCGACACCGTCTCGCTGGGCGTGATCCGCCAAGCCACCGCCAACCCGCTGGAGCTGTCGGCCGGGGTGCGTGCCCTGCTGGACAAGGTACGCGCCGACCTGCCGCCCGGCATCGACGTGCAGGTGGCCAACGACAACTCGGTGTTCATCGACCGCTCGATCAAGGCGGTCTACCAGACCATCCTGGAAGCGGTGGTGCTGGTCACGCTGGTCATCGTGCTGTTTCTGCGCACCGCCCGCGCTTCGATCATTCCGCTGGTGACGATTCCGGTCAGCCTGATCGGGGCGTTTGCGCTGATGGCGCTGATGGGCTTTACGATCAACACGCTGACGCTGCTGGCGCTGGTGCTGGCCATCGGGCTGGTGGTGGACGATGCCATCGTCGTGCTGGAAAACATCCACCGCCACATCGAGGAGGGGATGACGCCGCTGGCCGCGGCGATCAAGGGCTCGCGCGAGATCGCGTTTGCGGTGGTGGCCATGACGCTGACGCTGGCGGCGGTGTATGCGCCGCTGGCTTTCACGCCGGGGCGCACCGGGCGGCTGTTCGCGGAATTTGCGTTGGCCTTGGCCGGGGCGGTGTTGGTGTCGGGCTTCGTGGCGTTGACGCTATCGCCGATGATGTGTGCCAAGCTGCTGCGCCATCAAGCGCAGCCGGGCTGGTTCGACCGCACGATGGAGCGTGGGCTGCAGGCCCTCACGCGTGGCTATGCGGCGGCGCTGGACGTGGCGTTGCGCTGGCGCTGGGCGGTGGTGGTGCTGATGCTGGCCAGCGCGGCGGCCAGCGTCTGGCTGCTGCGCACCACCAAACAGGAGCTGGCTCCGCTGGAAGACCGCGGGGTCATCCTCAACATCGTCAATGCCCCTGACGGAGCCACCGCGGCCTACACCGCGCGCTATGCGGCGGCCATCGAACGCATCGGTGCGCAATACGAGGAATTCGACCGCATCTTCGCGCTGGTGGGCAACCCCACCGTCTCGCAGGGCACGGTGTTTTTCCGCGCCAAGCCGTGGGAGGAACGCCAGCGCTCCACGCTGGAGCTGGCGCGCGAAATCGCGCCCAAGGTGGCCAGTCTGCCGGGGGTGAGCGCGTTTCCGATCACGCCGCCCTCGCTGGGGCAGGGCTTTCGGGAGCGTCCGGTCAACTATGTCATCACCACCAACGACAGCTACGCCAACCTGGCCAAAGCGGTCGGTGAGTTTCAGCGCCGCATGGCGCAGTACCCGGGTTTCTTGCAAGTGGACACCGACCTGCGCATGAACAAGCCCGAGTTGCGGCTGGAGGTGGACCGCGAGCGCGCCGCGGCGCTGGGCGTCAGCGTCGATGCCGTGGCACGCACCGTGGAGACGATGCTGGGCGGGCGCGTCGTGGGGCGCTACAAGCGCGAAGGGGAACAGTACGATGTCATCGTGCAGACGGCCGCCAGCGACCGCAGCGTGCCGCAGGACATCGAGCGGCTGTACGTGCGCGGCCGCAACAACGCGATGGTGCCGCTGTCGGCGCTGGTCAGGGTGCAGGAGGTGGTGGCTCCGCGCGAGCTCAACCACTTTGCCCAGCGGCGCAGCGCCTCGATCACGGCCAACCTGGCGCCGGACTTTGCGCTCGGCGAGGCGCTGCAAACGCTGGACCAGATCGCCCGCGAGGTGCTGCCCGAGGGCTACACCACCGACCTGAATGGCCAGAGCCGCGAATTTCGCGCCGCTTCCGGGGCGCTGGCGCTGGTGTTCGTGCTGGCGCTGCTGTTCATCTACCTGGTGCTGGCCGCGCAGTTCGAAAGCTTCATCGACCCCTTCATCATCATGCTCAGCGTGCCGCTGTCGATGCTGGGGGCGCTGGCGGCGCTGAAATGGACGGGTGGCACCCTCAACGTGTTCAGCCAGATTGGCCTCGTGACGCTGGTCGGTCTGATCACCAAGCACGGCATCCTGATCGTCGAATTTGCCAACCAGCTGCGCCAGCAGGGGTTGGAGACACTGCAGGCCGTGCGCCGTGCCGCCGAGCTGCGCCTGCGCCCGATCCTGATGACCACCGGTGCGATGGTGCTGGGGGCCATTCCGCTGGCGCTGGCCACGGGCGCCGGGGCGGAGAGCCGCCAGCAGATCGGCTGGGTGATCGTCGGCGGCATGAGCGTGGGCACGCTGCTGACGATCTTCGTGGTGCCCACGGTGTACCTGCTGCTGGCGCGGCGGCGCGTGCCGGGGCCGGATCGCACGGTGGTGGAGCCGGCGGCTGCCTGAGCCCCCTGGCGCGCACGGGCATGGGGAAAGGGCCAGCGCCCAAACGGGTCGCGCGGGCGGCAGCCTGCTGCGCGATGCCAGCGGTCAGAGCACCTCGCTGGCAAAGTCCGCCAGCCGCGAGCGCTCGCCGCGCGCCAGTGTCACGTGGCCGCCGTGCGGCCAGCCCTTGAAGCGGTCGACCACATAGGTCAGGCCCGAGGAGCCCTCGGTCAGGTAGGGGGTGTCGATCTGCGCCAGGTTGCCCATGCAGACGAGCTTGGTGCCGGGGCCGGCGCGGGTGATCAGCGTCTTCATCTGCTTGGGCGTGAGGTTTTGCGCCTCGTCGATGATGACGTATTTGTTGAGGAAGGTGCGGCCCCGCATGAAATTCATGCTCTTGATTTTGATGCGGCTGCGGATCAGATCGTTGGTGGCGGCCCGCCCCCATTCGCCGGCATTGTTGCGCGCGCCCTGGGCTAGAAATTCCAGGTTGTCGTCCAGGGCCCCCATCCAGGGGCCCATCTTTTCTTCTTCGGTGCCCGGCAAAAAGCCGATGTCCTCACCGACGCTGACGGTGGCGCGCGTCATGATGATTTCGCTGTAGCGCCGCTCATCCAGCACCTGCGTCAGCCCGGCGGCCAGCGCCATCAACGTCTTGCCGGTGCCGGCGGTGCCAGCCAGCGTGACAAAATCGATGTCCGGGTCCATCAGCAGGTTGAGCGCAAAGTTTTGCTCGCGGTTGCGCGCCGTGACCCCCCAAACGGCGTTTTTCAGGTGGGTGTAGTCCTTCAGCGTGCGCAGCACGGCCGTTTTGCCGCGCAGCTCCACGACGCGCGCATACAGCGACGGTTCACCCGCGGCTTCGTAATAGACGAACTGATTGAGCAGCAGCTGCTCGACGATGGCACCGCTGATGCGGTAAAAGGTGTGGCCTCCCTGCTGCCAGCTTTCCACCGATTTGCCTTGCCGGCCCCAGAAGTCGGTGGGCAAGGCCAGCATCCCGGTGTAGAGCAGCTCGACATCGTCGAGGGTCTTGTCGTTTTCGTAATCCTCGGCCGCCAGACCCAGCGCGCGCGCCTTGATGCGCATGTTGATGTCTTTGGACACCAGCACCACGTCACGGTCGGGGTGGCGTTGCCGCAGCGCCTGCACCACCACCAGGATCTGGTTGTCGGCTTTGCCATGCGCGATGCCGTCGGGCAGGGCCTGGGCAAAGCTCTCGGTCTGGAAGAACAGCGTGCCGGTGGCCTCGCGGTGGCCCAGCGCGGTCAGTGCCACGCCGGCGCGGATGTCGCCCCGTGCGGTAGCGGCCAGGGCATCGAGCGTGCGGCTGGCCTGGCGCGCGTTGCGCGCCACCTCGCTCATGCCTTTCTTGTTGTTGTCCAGCTCCTCCAGCACGATCATTGGCAGGTAGATGTCGTGCTCCTCGAAGCGGAACAGGCAGGTCGGATCGTGCATCAGCACGTTGGTGTCGAGCACGAACAGGCGTCGCGGGCCGCCCTGGCTGCGCGCCGCACGGGCTGGCCGCACCCGAGCGGTGGATCGGCTCGTGGTGGCCGCGGGCGGCTGTGTGGAAGGAGCCGAGACGGGCGGCACCGGGGCCGTGGGCGGGGCCACGGTGTCGGCCTCCAGTGGTGCGGCCGCAATCGGGGCATCCGCGGCCAGGGCATCGGCGGTCTGGGCATCGGCGGTCGGGGCGGGGGGCCCTTCGTCACGGGGACGACGGCGGGAACGGGTCGAAGCGGCGTCGCTGCGGACGCGGTCACCCTTGCGGGTGGGGGCAGGGGGCAAAGGCATAGATCGGATGATGCCAGAAAAGCCCACGCCGCCCGTGCAGGGCGGCGTGGTGGGAATACAGGCGACTCACAGTCGGGTGGGCCGCGGGGTGGGCGCCATCAAGCGACTTTTTTCAGCATGCGCACGGCCTTGAGCACCTCGTCAACGTGCCCCGGCACCTTGATGCCGCGCCATTCCTGCAGCAGGATGCCTTCAGGGCTGATCAGGAAGGTGCTGCGCTCGATGCCCTTGACCTTTTTGCCGTACATGATCTTGTTTTTTACGACGCCGAACATGTGGCACATTTTCTCTTCGGTGTCGGCGATCAGCTCGAACGGCAGCTCCAGTTTGGCCTTGAAGTCCTCGTGGGACTTGAGATTGTCGCGCGAGACCCCAAACACCTGGGCCCCTGCCTTGACGAATTCGGCGTACTGATCGCGAAACTGCATCGCCTCGGTGGTGCAGCCCGGGGTGTGGTCCTTCGGGTAAAAGTACAGCACCAGGATCTGGCCGAGGTGGGATTGGTGGGTGACTTTGATGCCGCCGGTCGCTTGGGCTTCGAATTCGGGAATCGGTTTGTTGACGACGACGGCCATGCGGCTTATCCCCTAGTTTGCAGCAACTTAGCCTAGTTTAGCACAAGCGGGGTGCCGTTTTGAACGTGGGCGGCGCGCAGGACGGGCCGCGCGGTCGGTCCGCGACGACGGGTTGTCCCCTCAGGCTCCAGGGTCAGCCTCCAGCAGCAGCGCCGCCACCACACGCCGCCCTTCGCCGGCCAGGATGTTGTAGGTGCGCGCGGCGGCCATCGTGTCCATCGTCTCCACGCCGATGCCGCGCTCGATCAGGGTGCGCAGCAATGCAGGTGCCACGAAGCGCAACCGCCGCCCGCTGCCAAACAGCACGACCTCCGGTGCCTCGTCGGCCAGCATCGTGAAGTGTGGCTCGGTCAGGTCCTGCCAGCGCGCTGGCCCCCAGGCGCGCAGGGTGCCGCTGGAACTAATGATGACGCTGGTCTCGTAGCGCTGCCCTGCAGCGACCAGCCAGCCCGGCCCGTGGGCCTGGATGGCAACGGTGTCAATGCGGTCGGGCTGGATCTTCATCGCGGCGTGCCCCCGGGGCAGGGCGGATTTCTGTGGTGAAATTATGCCCACCATGCTGCCGCCGATCCACAAGTCCGCCAAACTGGCCAACGTCTGCTACGACATCCGCGGGCCGGTGCTCGAAAAGGCCCGTCAGATGGAAGAAGACGGGCACAAGATCATCAAGCTCAACATCGGCAACCTGGCCGTGTTTGGGCTGGAGCCGCCCGACGAGATCGTGCAGGACATGATTCGCAACCTGCCGCAGGCGGCCGGTTACACCGACAGCAAAGGGTTGTTTGCCCCGCGCAAGGCCATCGTGCACTACACCCAGGAAAAGCGCATCGCCGGCGTCACGGTCGACGATGTGTACCTGGGCAACGGCGCCAGCGAGCTCATCACGATGAGCATGAACGCGCTGCTCAACGCCGGCGACGAGATCCTGGTGCCGGCGCCGGACTATCCGCTGTGGACGGCCTCCGTCTCGCTGTCGGGCGGCACGCCGGTGCACTATCTGTGCGACGAGGCCAACGGCTGGATTCCCGATCTGGACGACATGGCGCGCAAGATCACGCCGGCGACCAAGGGTATCGTCGTCATCAACCCGAACAACCCCACCGGCGCGCTGTACCCGGTGGAGGTGCTGCAGGCCATCGTCGAGCTGGCGCGCAGGCACGGGCTGATCATCTTTGCCGACGAGATTTACGACAAGGTGCTGTACGACGGCCACACGCACACCTCGATCGCCTCGCTGGCCGACGATCTGCTGTTCGTCACCTTCAACGGCTTGAGCAAGAATTACCGTTCCTGCGGCTACCGGGCCGGCTGGATGGTGGTTTCCGGTGACAAGCGCCGCGCCAAGGACTACATCGAGGGGCTCAACATGCTGGCCTCGATGCGGCTGTGCGCCAACACGCCCGGGCAGCTGGCGATCCAGACCGCGCTGGGGGGCTACCAGAGCATCAACGATCTGGTGGCCCCGACCGGGCGCCTGTGCCGCCAGCGCGATCTGGCGCACCGCCTGCTGACGCAGATCCCGGGGGTGACCTGCGTCAAGCCCAAGGCGGCGCTGTACATGTTTCCGCGGCTGGATCCGAAGATCTACCCGATCGAGGACGACCAGCAGTTTGCCTACGACCTGCTGGCCGAGGAAAAGGTCCTGATCGTGCAGGGCACTGGCTTCAACTACCCCACGCCGGACCACTTCCGACTGGTGTTTCTGCCACACGAAGACGATCTGGCCGAAGCGATCGGGCGCATCGCCCGCTTCCTGGGCCACTTGCGCCGCCGCTACGGGACGGATTGACGGTTTTGCGCTGGCGGACCGGCCGCGGCGTGTCTGATCCTTTTTTGAGCTGAATGTGACATGAGCCACCTTCCCCCCATCCAAGTCGGCCTGCTGGGCATTGGCACCGTTGGCAGCGGTGTGTTTCGTGTGCTGCAGCGCAATCAGGAGGAGATTCGCCGCCGCGCGGGTCGTGGCATCCAGATCGCCACCGTGGCTGACCTCGACACCGAGCGGGCACGGGCCGTGGTGGGCGATGCGGCGCAGGTGGTGGCCGATGCGCGCGCGGTGATCGCCGATCCGGCCATCGACATCGTCGTGGAGCTGATCGGCGGCTATGGGGTGGCGCGCCAGCTGGTCATGGAAGCCATCGCGGCAGGCAAGCACGTCGTGACGGCCAACAAGGCGTTGTTGGCGGTGCACGGCACGGAAATCTTCGCCGCCGCGCAGGCCCAAGGGGTCATGGTGGCGTTTGAGGCCGCGGTGGCCGGCGGCATCCCGATCATCAAGGCGCTGCGCGAAGGGCTGACGGCCAACCGCATCCAGTGGGTGGCCGGCATCATCAACGGCACCACCAACTTCATTCTGTCCGAGATGCGCGACAAGGGGTTGGACTTCGACGTGGTGCTGAAGGAAGCACAGCGTCTGGGCTATGCCGAGGCCGACCCGACCTTCGACATCGAGGGCATCGATGCGGCGCACAAGGCTACCTTGATGAGCGCGCTGGCGTTCGGCATTCCGGTGCAGTTCGACAAGGCCTACGTCGAGGGGATCACCCGGCTGCAGGCGGCCGATATCCGTTACGCCGAGCAGCTGGGCTACCGCATCAAGCTGCTGGGCATCACCAAACGGGTGGACGGCGGCGTGGAGCTGCGCGTGCACCCGACGCTGGTGCCGGCCAAGCGGCTGATCGCCAACGTCGAGGGAGCGATGAACGCCGTCGTCGTGCAGGGCGATGCGGTTGGCACCACGCTGTACTACGGCAAGGGTGCCGGCAGCGAACCGACCGCCAGCGCGGTGATTGCCGACCTGGTGGACGTGACGCGCCTGCACACCGCCGACCCGCAGCACCGCGTGCCGCATCTGGCGTTCCAGCCGCACGCGATGAGCGATCTGACCATCGTGCCGATGGAGCGCGTGGTCACCGGCTACTACCTGCGGCTGCGTGTCGCGGACCAGCCCGGTGTGCTGGCGGAGGTCACCGCGATCCTGGCGCGCGCGGGTATCAGCATCGATGCCGTGCTGCAGCGCGAAGCCGATGAGGTCGGCGGTGAGGGCAGCACGCAAACCGACCTGATCATCCTGACGCACGACACCGTCGAAGGCACGATGAACGCAGCGCTGGCGGCGATGCAGGCGCTGCCCACCGTGCTGGCGCCGATCGTGCGCATCCGCAAGGAGGAGCTGGCCTGATGCTGTACCTGTCCACGCGCGGTCACCCCGAGCGGCGTCGTTTCAGCGACATCCTGCTGGAAGGGCTGGCCCCCGACGGCGGCCTGTACCTGCCCGAGCGTTACCCCCGTCTGCAGGCGGCCGACCTGGCGCGTCTGCGCCGCCTCTACCACGAGCAGGGCTACGCTGAGCTGGCCTTCGAGCTGTTGCGGCTCTACATCGACGACATCCCGGCCGAGGACCTGCGCGCGCTGCTGCGGCGCACCTACACCGCCGAAGTCTTTGGCACCGGCGAGATCGTGCCGTTGCGCCACCTGGAAGACGGCCTGTGGCTGGAGGCCCTGTCCAACGGGCCGACGTTGGCCTTCAAGGACATGGCGATGCAGCTGCTGGGGCACCTGTTCGAGTACGAGCTGGCGCGCCGCGGGGAAACCCTCAACATCCTGGGCGCCACCAGTGGCGACACCGGCAGCGCCGCCGAGTACGCGATGCGCGGCAAACGCGGCATCCGTGTCTTCATGCTCAGTCCGCACGGACGCATGAGCCCGTTTCAGCAGGCGCAGATGTACAGCCTGCAGGATCCCAACATCCACAACATCGCCATCGAGGGTGTGTTTGACGACTGCCAGGACATCGTCAAGGCCGTCAGCGCCGACCTCGACTTCAAGCGCCGCTGGCGCATCGGCACGGTGAACTCGATCAACTGGGCGCGGCTGCTGGCCCAGGTGGTGTACTACTTCGCCGGCTGGATCCAGGCCACCGAGCGCGACGACGAGCGCGTCAGCTTCACGGTGCCCAGCGGCAACTTCGGCAACGTCTGCGCCGGGCACATCGCGCGCATGATGGGCCTGCCGATCGAGCGGCTGGTGGTGGCCACCAACGAAAACGATGTGCTGGACGAGTTTTTCCGCACCGGGGTGTACCGCGTGCGCGGCAGCGCCGACACCTACGAGACCTCCAGCCCCTCGATGGACATCAGCAAGGCGAGCAACTTCGAGCGCTTCGTGTTCGATCTGCTGGGGCGCGACGCCGAGACCACGCGCCGCCTGTTTGGCGAGGAGCTCGCGCGCCACGGGCGCTTTGACCTGTCGCAGCACCCGGCGTTTGCGCGTGTGCGCGCGGACTTCGGCTTTGCCAGTGGGCGCAGCACGCACGCCGACCGGCTGGCCACCATCCGCGATGCCTGGCAGCGCTTCGGCGTGCTGATCGATCCGCACACGGCCGATGGGGTCAAGGTGGCGCGCGAGCAGCGCCAGGCGGGCGTGCCGATGATCGTGCTGGAGACGGCGCTGCCAGCCAAGTTTGCGGCTACCATCGTCGAGGCCACGGGCGTGGAGCCGCCGCGGCCCGCGCACCTGCAGGGCATCGAGGCGCTGCCCAAGCGGGTCGAGGTGCTGCCGGCCGATGCCCAGCGTGTCAAGGATCGGATCGCCGCCGTGTGCGCGGCAGGCTGAGCGTGCCATGTCCACCCCGATGTCCGCTGTTTCGACGCCAGGACGCCGCCCGTTGATGACGCTGGAAGAGGCGCTGCAGCGCTTGCTGCAGGCGGTGCAGCCGCTGCCGTTGACCGTGGAGCG
>JANWZF010000098.1 GCA_025054905.1 Tepidimonas sp. | reverse complement strand
AGATGGTGATGCCGGGCGACAACGTGACCATCACGGTCAAGCTGATTGCGCCGATTGCGATGGAAGAAGGCCTGCGCTTTGCGATCCGCGAGGGCGGCCGCACCGTCGGCGCCGGCGTGGTCTCCAAGATCATCGAGTGAGGCGGGGGCCATCATGACCAAGCAAAAAATCCGCATTCGCCTCAAGGCGTTCGACTACAAGCTGATCGACGCCTCGGCGGCGCAGATCGTCGATACCGCCAAGCGCACCGGCGCCATCGTGCGCGGCCCCGTGCCGCTGCCCACGCGCATGAAGCGCTTCGACATCCTGCGCTCGCCGCACGTCAACAAGACCAGCCGTGATCAGTTCGAGATCCGCACCCACCAGCGCCTGATGGACATCGTCGATCCCACCGACAAGACGGTGGACGCGCTGATGAAGCTGGATCTGCCCGCCGGCGTGGACGTGGAGATCAAGCTGCAGTAAGCGGCGCCGATCGGTCTTGACACCGGCAAGCCCTCAAGGTACACTTGAGGGCTTCGCTCTTTTGGGGCGAGGCTTTTTGGCAACCGGGTGATCCGTGGTGCGAGCTGCGGGGCGCCCCATCAGACCCGGCCAATTGCAGTCGGGAATCGGAGAAAACAATGAGTCTGAGCAACTCTCTGGGGTTGTTGGGCCGCAAGGTGGGCATGATGCGCCTGTTCACCGAAGAGGGCGACATGGTGCCCGTCACGGTGGTGGACGTATCCAACAACCGCGTGGTCCAGGTCAAGGCCCAAGCCACCGATGGCTATGACGCCCTGCAGGTGGCCTACGGCAAGCGGCGCGCCTCGCGCGTGACCAAGCCGATGGCGGGCCACTACGCCAAGGCCGGCGTGGAAGCCGGCGAAATCCTGCGCGAGTTTCGCGTCAGCGCCGAGGTGGCGGCCAAATACGCCCCGGGTGCCGTGATCCCGGTGACCGAACTGTTCCAGCCCGGCCAGAAGGTGGACGTGCAGGGCACCAGCATCGGTAAAGGCTTTGCCGGCACCATCAAGCGTCACAACTTTGGTTCGCAGCGCGCCTCGCACGGCAACAGCCGCTCGCACAACGTGCCCGGCTCGATCTCGATGGCGCAGGACCCGGGACGCGTCTTTCCGGGCAAGCGCATGACCGGTCACATGGGGGATGAGACCGTCACCGTGCAAAACCTCGACGTCGTGCGCGTCGACGCCGAACGCCAGCTGCTGCTCATCAAGGGTGCCGTGCCCGGCGCCAAGGGTGGCTTCGTGACCGTCCGTCCGGCTGTGAAGGCCGCCAAGTAAGGAGCGATGCGCATGCAAGTCGAACTCCTCAACGACCAGGGTCAGGCCACCGCCACCGTCGAGGTGCCCGAGACCGTCTTTGGCCGTGAATTCAACGAAGCGCTGGTGCACCAGCTGGTGGTGGCCTACCAGGCCAACGCCCGCCAAGGCACGCGCGCGCAGAAAGATCGCGGCGCCGTCAAGCACTCCACCAAGAAGCCGTTCCGCCAAAAAGGCACCGGCAACGCCCGCGCAGGGATGACCTCCTCGCCGCTGTGGCGCGGCGGCGGCAAGATCTTCCCGAGCAGCCCGAACGAAAACTTCACGCAAAAGCTCAACAAGAAGATGTACCGCGCCGGCATGGCCTCCATCTTCTCGCAGCTGGTGCGGGAGGGGCGCCTGTCGGTGGTCGATTCGATCAAGGTCGAAGCGCCCAAGACCAAGCTGCTGGCCAGCAAACTCAAGGCGATGAACCTGAATTCGGCGCTGATCATCGCCGACGAGATCGACGAGAACCTGTACCTGGCGTCGCGCAACCTGCCCAATGTGCTGGTGGTGGAGCCGCGCCACGCCGATCCGGTGTCGCTGGTGCACTTCAAGAAGGTGCTGGTCACCAAGGGTGCGCTGGACAAGATCAAGGAGATGTTCGCATGAGCCAGCGGAAATTCGACGAAGGTCGCCTGATGCAGGTGCTGGTGGCGCCGATCATCTCGGAGAAGGCCACCCGCGTGGGCGAAGCGACCAACACCTATCTCTTCAAGGTGCTGCGCGACGCCGACAAGCCTGAGATCAAGGCGGCGGTGGAGCTGCTGTTCAACGTCAAGGTCAAGGACGTCAACGTCCTGAACCAAAAGGGCAAGGTCAAGCGCTTCGGCAAGACCATCGGTCGCCGTGACCACGTGCGCAAGGCCTACGTGACGCTGGCCGAAGGCCAGGAAATCCAGTTCGGCGCTCAAGGGGCCTGATCACCATGGCAGTCATCAAGATGAAGCCGACCTCGCCGGGCCGTCGCGGCATGGTGAAGGTCACGCGCGAAAACCTCCACAAGGGCCCCGGCTACGCCCCGTTGCTGGAGCCGCTGAAGAAGCACTCGGGCCGCAACAACGACGGCCACATCACGGTGCGCCACAAGGGCGGTGGGGCCAAGCACCACTACCGCATCATCGACTTCCGCCGCGACAAGGACAACATCCCGGCCAAGGTCGAGCGGCTGGAGTACGACCCCAACCGCACCGCGCACATTGCCCTGGTGTGCTACGCCGACGGCGAGCGCCGCTACATCATCGCGCCGCGCGGCCTCGAAGTGGGGCAGACCATCGTCAGCGGTTCGGAGTCGCCGATCCGCGTCGGCAACACGCTGCCGATCCGCAACATCCCGGTGGGCTCCACGATCCACTGCATCGAGCTCAAGCCCGGCAAGGGTGCGCAGCTGGCGCGTTCGGCGGGCACCTCGGCCGTGCTGCTGGCGCGCGAAGGCGTCTACGCCCAGGTGCGCCTGCGCTCGGGCGAAGTGCGCAAGGTGCACGTGGACTGCCGCGCCACCATCGGCGAAGTGTCCAACCCCGAGCACAGCCTGCGCCAGATCGGCAAGGCCGGCGTCAAGCGCCACATGGGCATTCGCCCGACCGTGCGCGGTGTGGCGATGAACCCGATCGACCACCCGCACGGCGGTGGTGAGGGCCGCACCGGCACCGGTCAGCCGCCGCGCGATCCGTGGGGCAACCTGACCAAGGGCTACCGCACGCGCCGCAACCGCCGCACGCAGAACATGATCGTGTCGCGCCGCAAGAAGTAAAGGGTTGAGCCATGTCGCGTTCACTGAAAAAAGGTCCGTTCGTCGACCATCACCTGATGGCCAAGGTCGAGAAGGCCCAGGCCAGCAAGGACAAAAAACCCATCAAGACCTGGTCGCGGCGCTCCACGATCCTGCCCGAGTTCATCGGTCTGACGATCGCCGTGCACAACGGCCGCCAGCATGTGCCGGTGTACATCACCGAGCAGATGGTCGGCCACAAGCTGGGCGAGTTCTCGCTGACGCGCACCTTCAAGGGCCACCCCGGCGACAAGAAGGCCAAGAAGTAAGGAAAGAGACTCATGGAAACCCGCTGTATCGTTCGCGGCGTGCGCCTGTCGGCCCAGAAGGGTCGCCTGGTGGCCGACCTGATTCGCGGCAAGAAGGTGGACCAGGCGCTCAACATCCTGGCCTTCACGCCGAAAAAGGCCTCCGGCATCATCCGCAAGGCGCTGCTGTCCGCCATCGCCAATGCCGAGCACAACGAAGGTGCCGACATCGACGAGCTGAAGGTCAAGACCATCCACGTCGAGCAAGGCACCACGCTGAAGCGCTTCACCGCGCGTGCCAAGGGTCGCGGCAACCGTATCAGCAAGCCGACCTGCCACATCTACGTGACCGTGGGCAACTGACGAGGAAAGGAAGACCATGGGGCAGAAAATCCATCCTACGGGCTTTCGCCTGTCGGTGACCCGCAACTGGGCCAGCCGCTGGTACGCCAACAACCGCGACTTCGCCGGCATGCTGGCCGACGACATCAAGGTGCGTGAGTACCTGCGCAGCAAGCTAAAAAACGCTGCCGTTTCGCGCATCGTCATCGAGCGCCCGGCCAAGAACGCCCGCATCACGATCTACTCGGCCCGTCCGGGTGTGGTGATCGGCAAGAAGGGCGAGGACATCGAGCGCCTGAAGAAGGACCTGGCCGCCATGCTGGGCGTGCCGGTGGCGGTCAACATCGAAGAGATCCGCAAGCCCGAGGTCGACGCGCAGCTGATCGCCGACTCGATCACCCAGCAGCTCGAAAAGCGCATCATGTTCCGCCGCGCGATGAAGCGCGCGATGCAAAACGCGATGCGCCTGGGCGCGCAGGGTGTCAAGATCATGTCGTCGGGCCGCCTCAACGGCATCGAAATCGCGCGCACCGAGTGGTACCGCGAAGGCCGTGTGCCGCTGCATACGCTGCGTGCTGACATCGACTACGGCACCTCGGTGGCCAAGACCACCTACGGCACCATCGGTGTCAAGGTCTGGGTCTACAAGGGTGACACGCTGGGCCGCAACGACGTGCCGTCGCTGGACAGCACGCCGCGTCCGGCCGATGAAGAGCGCCGCGGGCGCGGCCCGCGCCGTGATGGCGCGCGCGCCGGCCGTGGAGCCCCCCGCCGCGGTGGCAGCAACGCTGCACCGGCCGATGGCTCGGACAAGCCGGCCGAGGCCACCGCCCAACCCGCCGTTAAGCGCGTTCGTTCCGACGCACCCGCACCTGCAGCTGCGGACGGCCAAGGAGTTTGATCATGTTGCAACCCGCTCGTCGCAAATTCCGCAAAGAGCACAAGGGCCGCAACACCGGGGTGGCCACCAGTGGCACCACCGTGGTGTTCGGCGACTATGGCCTGAAGGCCACCGACCGTGGCCGCCTGACCGCGCGCCAGATCGAGGCGGCGCGCCGCGCCATCAGCCGTCACGTCAAGCGCGGTGGGCGTATCTGGATCCGCGTCTTTCCGGACAAGCCCATCACGCAAAAGCCGGCCGAGGTCCGCATGGGCAACGGCAAGGGCAACGTCGAGTACTACGTGGCCGAGATCCAGCCGGGCAAGGTGCTGTACGAAATCGTCGGCGTGCCCGAGCAGTTGGCGCGCGAGGCGTTCGCGCTGGCGGCGGCCAAGCTGCCGCTGCGCACGACGTTTGTCACCCGCATGCTGGGCCAGTGAGGAGGATGCCCCGATGAAAGCCGCTGAACTGCGCCAAAAGGACGTGGCTGCCCTGCAGGCCGAGATCAAGTCGCTGCAAAAAGCGCACTTCAACCTGCGCATGCAGAAGGCCACGCAACAGCTGGCCAACACCGCTGCGTTGCGTCAGACGCGCCGCGCGATCGCGCGCGCCAAGACCATCTTGACCGAGAAGACTGCGGCGGGTCAGTAAGGAGAGACCACCATGACGCAAGGCAAAATCAAGCGCACCCTGATCGGCAAGGTGGTCAGCGACAAGCGTGCCAAGACCATCACCGTGCTGGTGGAGCGGCGCGTGAAGCACCCGCTGTACGACAAGATCGTCATCAAGTCGAGCAAGTACCACGCGCACGACGAAAACGGCGAGTACAAGCTTGGTGACATTGTCGAAATCACCGAAAGCCGCCCGCTGTCCAAAACCAAGAACTGGGTGGCTACGCGCCTGGTGCAAAAGGCCGCCGAGGTCTGATGCCCTGGCCCGTGCAGCCAAATCCGTTGCTTTTGTAGGGTCAAGCCAGACGACCGACGATGTCGGTCGTCTTTTTTTTTGCGAGGAGAGCGTGATGATTCAGGTTGGCGACCGACTGCCCGATGTGACCTTGATGGAATACCTGGAGACCGAAGGGCCCGGCTGCACCATTGGCCCCAATCCGGTGCGCGTGCGTGAAGCCGCGGCCGGCAAGACCGTCGCGCTGTTTGCGGTGCCCGGGGCGTACACGCCAACCTGCTCGGCCAAGCATCTGCCTGGCTATCTGCAGCGGCTGGATGACCTGCGCGCCGCCGGTGTGGATGAGGTCTGGTGCGTCAGCGTCAACGACGCTTTTGTGATGCATGCGTGGGGGCGTGATCAGGGCGCCCATGGCAAGATCCGCATGCTGGCCGATGGCAGCGCCGATTTCGCGCGCGCCACCGGACTGACGCTGGACCTGACCGCCCGCGGTCTGGGGCTGCGCAGCAACCGCTACTCGATGCTGGTGCAGGATGGGGTGGTGCGCACGCTCAACGTCGAGGCCCCCGGGGCGTTCGAGGTCAGCGACGCCGACACGCTGCTGGCGCAAGTGCGTCAATGGCGGGCGGCCGCCTGAGTGCGGCGGCTCACCACGTCAGCTTCAGATAGTGCGCGCCCGGCAGCGGGTTGTGGTAGTAGGGCTCGATTTCCTCAAAGCCGAGCTCCTGGTACAACGCCCGCGCCGCCTCCATCTCGCGCAGCGTGTCGAGCAGCATGCAGTCGTAGCCAGCCTGCTGCGCCAGCAGGATGACATGCTCGGCCAGCTGGCGCCCCAGACCAAAGCCGCGAAACGGCCGGCGCACAAACAGCCGCTTCATCTCGCAGGCGTTGCCGTGGCCGCTGTCGAACAGCGGCCGCAGCGCGCAGCAGCCGGCCGGCTCGCCGTCCACCCACGCCAGCACCAAGGCACCCAGCGGGGGGCTGTAAGGCCCCGGGAGGCTGGCCAGCTCGGCCGCAAACCCCTGGAAACCGAGGTCGATGCCGATGTCGTCCTGATACTCCAGGAACAGCGTGCGGGCCACGGCGAGGTCGTCGACCGGGGCTTCGGGCAGGATCAAACGGCATTCGACCGCCGCGGCGCGGTCGGCCTGCGCAGGATCGTCGTCCATGCGCGTCATCATACGGCGACTGGCGTGGAGCTGGGCAGGCGGGCTCAGCGCAGCCAGCGCGCAGCCTCGACGATCGCCCAGGTCAGCGCCACACTGAACGTGGCCACGCCCAGCGCCCGCCAGCGCTGCGGTGCACCGTCGGCGCTGGCCGGGGTGTGGGCCGGCAGCCACTTGTCGCCGTGGATCATCGCCGCCACCAGCTTCTTGCCGCGCAGCTGGTAGACGATGATCGCTGCCACGTGCAGGCCCACCAGCGTCAGCACGATCGCCTTGCCCCAGCCTTTGTGCCAGGCGGTGGCGGCATAGGCGGTGCTGGAGGCCACCAGGCTGGCCAACGGGCCGGTGAAGGCGATTTCATCGTCAGTGATCAGGCCGGTGGCCACTTGGGTGGCCAGTCCCACCAGCATCGCCAGCACCGACAGCATGCCCAGCGGCGAGTGCCCCACCTCCACGTGAGCCGGCGCCCGTCCGCGCAGATAGGCCAGCAGCATGCGCGGGCCAAACATAAAGCTGCCAAAGCGCGACCAGCGCCCGCCCACCAGCCCCCACAGCACGCGAAAGATCAGCAGCGCCAACACCGCGTAGCCCAGCCGGGCGTGCCAGGGCAGCCAGTTGCCGCCCAGGTTGCCGGTGATCACCAGCCCCACCACCGCCAGCACCAGCAGCCCATGAAACAGCCGGGTGGGCAAATCCCAGACCCGCACCGCAACAGTCGATTCGTCGGCCATCGTCGTCCTCCAAGGCGCCGCTGTGCCCCGCGGCACCACACCAGCTTCGCGCTTCAGCATACACTGTGCAGGCGTTCATTCGCCTGCTTTTTCCATCACTCTGCATGAGGAGGTCTGCCCATGTCGGTTCGTTTTGCGATGATCCTGGCAGCCGCCGTGCTGGCCAGCGGTGCCCACGCGCAATCGGCGTTTCAGAAGCCTGAGGATGCGGTCAAATACCGCCAGGCGGCTTTCACGGTGCTGGGGGCGCACTTCAGCCGCATCGGGGCCATGGCCCAGGGGCGTGTGCCGTTTGACGCCAAAGCCGCGCAGGACAACGCGGCCATCGTCGTGGCCATGTCCACGCTGCCGTGGGCGGGCTTCACCCCCGACACCCAAAACCTGAAGAGCCGCACCAAGCCCGAAGCCTGGATGGAAATGGACAAGGTGCGCGCCGGGGCCGACAAGATGGTCAAGGCGGTGGCGGATCTGCAGGCTGCCACCCGTACCGGCAACCTGGATGCGGTCAAAAAGAGCTTCGGCGATGCGGCGGCCACCTGCAAGGCCTGCCACGACGCCTACCGCGAGTGAGCTCCGGCGCTGGCTCAGGCCAGCAGCCGCTCCAGCAGGGCAGCCAGCGCATCGAAGTCCGGTGGGCCCACGTAGCGCTTGACGATGCGGCCCTGCCGGTCGACGATGAAGGTGGTGGGGGTAAGTTTGACGTCCCCCCACGCCTGGGCCAACACGCCGTCCTTGTCCAGCGCTACGGTAAATGGCAGCTGGCGCGTGCGCGCAAAATTGGCCACCCATTCGGGTGGGTCGTAGCTCATCGCCACCGCCAGCGTCTCGAAACCGCGGGGCGCGTAGCGCTGATGCATCTGCACGAGTTGCGGCATCTCCTTGACGCAGCTGGCACAGGTGGTGGCCCAAAAATTGACCAGCAGCACCTTGCCCTGCAGTTCGGCCAGGCTCAGCGTGCGGCCGTCGAGCAGGTGAAAGGTCGAGGCCGGGGCGCGATCGGCGCCGGCGCAGCCGCTGGCTGCGGCGGCAGCCCACAGCCAC
>JANWZF010000082.1 GCA_025054905.1 Tepidimonas sp. | reverse complement strand
GCAGCACCGCTTGCACCGGCGACGCCTCCGCCGCGGCGGCGGGGGCGGGGGGCGGCGCCGGTACGGCCGCGGCCGCAGGCGCTGCGGGGGGTGCAGGGGGTGCGGGTGGGGGCGCAGGGGACGCTTCGGTGCTGGGCACCGGTGCAGCCGCGGGTGAACCGGTGCCTTCGGCCGTGGCGGGCGCGGCAGCTGGTGCCGATGCGCTGGACTGTTGACGCAGCTGCTCCAGCTCGCGCAGATTGCGTTCCAGTTCGGCCACGCGCTGCTGTTGCTCCTGCTGCTGACGCTCGACGGCCACGCGGGCACTGTCATCGTTGTGCCCGGGCTTGCTCAGCGTCAGCTTGTCCGGCGCGCTGGCCTGCGGGGCCGCATCGGCCACCTCGGTCTGCACCTTGCCCTGCGCCTGGGTTTGGGCCTGCGGGCTGTGCTGGGTGGGGGCCGTGGCGGCCAGGCGCCGTCTGTAGGCATTGAAATCGCGCGTCTGGGCCGCCACCAGCGTGCGGGCTTCCTGCGCATCGACGCCACCGACGGCCTGTGCATCGGGCAGGTCGATCACCGCCCCGGCTTTGAGCAGGTGCACATTGCCACGGATGAAAGCCTGGGGATTGGCGCGCAACAGCGCCACCAGGGTCTGCTCCAGCGTGGCCCCTGGCGGGCGGTGCTGCTGCGCGATCCGGCCCGCGGTGTCGCCGGGCCGTACCACCAGGCGCCGGGCGGCCGACGAGGGGGCTGCGTTGGCCGGCACCGGGGCGGCCCGCGCAGGGCCGTCGGCCGCGGTGGAACGGGCAGCCGGAGAATCGGGGGGGGTGGGCGGCGCCGCCGGGACCGGGGCGGCCACGGGGGCGGGGGGCGTGACCGCCGGCATCACTGGCGCCGGTGCGCGCAGCTGCGGCGGGTCAAACAGCAGTGTGTAGCCGCGCAGCAGCTCGCCGCCGGCCCAACGCGCCACCACCACCAGATCCACGAACGGTTCGCTGACAGGCCGTTCGCTGCGTACCACGATCACCGCGCGGCCGTCCGGCCGGCGCTGCAGCTGCAGCGTGACGTCGCGTAGCCAAGGGGCGTATTCCAGGCTGGCCGAACGGTAGCGCTCGGGCCCGGCCAGCTCCAGCTGGAGCGTGGCTGCCTCCGCTTCGGTCAGCGCGGGCAGGTCGATTTCGGCGCGCAGCGGTTCACCCAGCTGGGACTGCACCGTGACGCGCCCCAGCGCCAGCGCCCACGCCGGGTTGCCCGCAGCCAATGCCGCGCTGAGCGTGGCGGCGATGGCGACGCGGCGCCACGTCAGGAGGCGCTGAGGGCCGCGGCGGGGCGGCTCGTGAGGTTGGTCTACGGACACGGTTGATCCTCGGCGTCCACGGTCGGGTCATCCACCCATGGGGCATTGCGACTCTCACATCATAGTGCGGGGAAGGCCGGGCGGCCACCGCCGGCACCACGCTGGATCGCCGGCGGCCACGGCGGGCGTTGCCCGTGCACAACGCCCGCGGCCGGCCGATCAGCCCTGCAGCAGGATGCGCAGCATGCGGCGCAGCGGTTCGGCCGCGCCCCACAGCAGCTGGTCGCCGATCACGAACGCCGACACATAGTCGGGACCCATGTTCAGCTTGCGCACGCGGCCCACCCCCACCTGCAGCGTGCCCGTGATGGACGCGGGGGTCAGTTCCTGCACGGTCAGCGCGCGGTCGTTGGGCACCCACTTGACCCACGGATTGCCGCTGCGGATGATGGCTTCGATGTCCGCCAGGGGCAGGTCCTTCTTGAGCTTGAGCGTCAGCGCCAGGCTGTGGCAGCGCATGGCACCGATGCGCACACACAGACCATCGACGGGGATGGTTTGCGCGGTGCCGAGGATCTTGTTGACTTCGGCTTGCCCTTTCCACTCTTCCTTCGACTGGCCGTTGGGCAGCTGCACGTCGATCCACGGGATCAGCCCGCCCGCCAGCGGCGCGCCGAAGAACTCGGTCGGCACATCCTGACGGATCGCCTTGGCCACCTTGCGGTCGATTTCCAGGATCGCCGAGGCGGGGTTGGCCAGATCGTCGGCCACCGCCGCGTGGATGACTCCCATGCCCTTGAGCAGCTCGCGCATGTGGTTGGCACCAGCGCCGCTGGCGGCCTGGTAGGTCATCGAGCTGACCCACTCGACCAGGTTTTCGCGGAACAGCCCGCCCAGCCCCATCAGCAGGATGGAGTTGGTGCAGTTGCCGCCGATCCAGTTTTTGCCGCCGCGGGCCAGGGCCTGACGGATGACGTGCTCGTTGACCGGATCGAGGATGATGACCGCATCGGGTTCCATGCGCAGCGCGCTGGCGGCATCGATCCAGTGGCCTTGCCAGCCGGCTGCGCGCAGCTTCGGAAACACCTCCTTGGTGTAGTCGCCGCCTTGGCAGGTGATGATGATGTCGCACTGGCTCAGCGCCGCGATGTCGTGCGCATCACGCAGCGTGCGGTGGGTCTTGGCCTGAGCCGGGGCCGTGCCGCCGGCGTTGGAGGTGGAGAAAAAGACCGGCTCGATCAGGTCGAAGTCGCCTTCCGCGGTCATGCGGTCCATCAGTACCGAGCCGACCATGCCGCGCCAGCCGACCAGACCTACCAACTTGTTCATGTCCTACGCCCTTTCATGAAAAAACAGATGCCGTTGCGGCTGGTTCTGGGACCCCCGACTCGTCTGGGCCGGGGTGGGCGCACGACGATGCCGGGGACCGCTTCAGCCCTGGGTTGTGATCGTCGTTGGGAGGGAGATGGCGCGCACGACCCCACGACCCGCCGCCAAGGGGGCGGGTGGGTGCCACACGGAGCGTGCAACAGTGACCATCAAAGGCATTCTAATGCAAGGGTCTTGCGCCCCGCTGACAGACCAAGGGTCGGTGGATGACCCTCAGCCCAGCGCGCGCACCACCGCATCGCCCATCGCGGCGGTACCGACCACCGTGCAGCCCTCATGGGCGATGTCGGCGGTGCGCAGGCCCTGTGCCAGCACTTTCTGCACCGCGGCTTCGATGCGGTTGGCCGCCTCGGGCTGCTTCAACGAGAAGCGCAGCATCATCGCCGCGCTCAGGATCGTGGCCAGCGGGTTGGCGATGCCCCGCCCGGCGATGTCCGGAGCGCTGCCGTGGCTGGGTTCGTACAGGCCCTGGCCGCGCTCGTTCAGGCTGGCCGACGGCAGCATGCCGATCGAGCCGGTCAGCATCGCCGCTTCGTCC
>JANWZF010000080.1 GCA_025054905.1 Tepidimonas sp. | reverse complement strand
CGGGGCCGTGTATCCGACCACGCTCAAAGCGATGCCGACAGCCCCGCAAGGCCCCGGGCGCTTGCGCGCGTACGCCAGGCTGGCCCGTGCCTTGCCCACCGTGGCCATTGGTGGCATCGGGCTGGAGCAGCTGCCGGAAGTGGCTGCCAGCGGCGTGGGCTCAGTGGCGGTGGTGCGCGCCATCGTGCAAGCCGACGACCCGCCAGCCGCAGCGCGCACCCTGATGCAACGCTGGGACGCGCTGCGCAGCCGCTATAATATGGGCCATTCTGATCCCCGATAGCTCAGTCGGTAGAGCGCCGGACTGTTAATCCGTAGGTCCCTGGTTCGAGCCCAGGTCGGGGAGCCAGCAACATCATCGATGGCCATGCTGCCCCGGGCAGCGTGGTTTTTCTTCGCGGGTTGTCGTTCGCACCCTTTTCCCGCGTGGCCCAGGTCCATTCTTCCGATAAGAAGCCGGGCTCGAACAAGATGGTCGCGATGACCACACCTGCCGCGATGCCGGCACAGCCCGATGCCATGCAATCGTTGTGGTGGTCCGCTTTGCTCGTTGTGCTGGCGTCGATTCCGCTGATGGCGATGGATGGCCTGCCTGCGCAAGGGCTGGCCGCGATGGCCGCGCTCACGCTGGCGTTGTGGCCAGTAGTAGCGCTCATGCGGTGGGTGGTACACATGGCTTACCGCTTGATCGCAGGACAGCACATCTCTGGTGAGGCCACACCGGCAGCAGGCGGTGATGCGCTGCGCCCTGACAGGTGACGGGGCCGCGACAGCGAAGCATGGGCGGGTCTGCGTCCCACGGCGCATGGTCTGCCGCTTGGGATAGCGATGCCAGGCTTACGGGCTGCCGGGGCTTGCCCCCTTATCAGTTGACTACAGAGATCAAGCCACATATCCCCTAAACAGGGGATACCAAGCCACGTTCTAAATGGATAAGCTTCTAGTTTTTATATTTTTTGGTCTGGTATGCATCACCCTGCCACGATCCGGCCCGACGCCGCAGAGTCGGCGGCGGCGGGATGGTCTTGGCCGCTGTCGCCGCAAGCATTGCTGGCCTTGGCGGCAGACTGGCTGTGGGAGATGGACACCCAGTTGCGCCTGGTGCGCATGGAACGGGTGGATGGAGCCGCGTTGCCGGCTGGGCTGGAACAGGCGCTGGGGCGCGCCCCGTGGGAAAGCCCGGTGTTCGAACCCGCCGCGCGGCACTGGCGACGGCATCGGCGCGTGCTGTGGTCGCATCGCCCCTTTAGCCGGCTCGAGCTTGGCTGGCGTCTGCCCGGACACCCGGTGCGCTGGTGTAGCATCAGCGGGCTGCCATGCTTCGACGCCCACGGTCACTTTCTCGGCTACGTTGGGGTAGCCCAAGACATTACCGCACGCAAGCGGGCCGAGCTGGCGTTGCGGCAGTCGCGCGCCCAGCTCAGCGAGCTGGCGTTTCACGATGCGTTGACCGGGCTGCCCAACCGGCGCCTGCTGATGGATCGGCTGGAGCAGGTGCTG
>JANWZF010000066.1 GCA_025054905.1 Tepidimonas sp. | reverse complement strand
TCGTCGGCAAGCTTGACATACTTGGCCTCGCGGTCGGCCTCGGAGTACACCACCACCGCCTTGATGCCCAGCTCACGGCAGGCGCGCTGCACGCGCAGCGCGATCTCCCCGCGGTTGGCGATCAGGATCTTCTTGAACATCGTGCCCGCTCACTCCAGCACGAACAGGGGCTGGCCGTACTCGACAGCCTGGCCATTTTCGACCAGGATTTCCTTGATGATGCCGGCGCGGTCGGCCTCGATCTCGTTGAGGATCTTCATGGCCTCGATGATGCACACCGGCTCGCCCTCCTTGACCGCCTGGCCCACTTCGACAAAGGGCTTGGCCCCCGGGCTGGGCGCACGATAGAACGTACCCACCATCGGCGACTTGATCACATGCCCTTGCAGCGGCACCTCGACCGCCGGGGCCGGGGCTGCCGCAGCGCCCGCGGGTGCCGAGGCAACGGCCGGCACGGTCAGCACGGGCGCGGCAGCCGCCGGCTGGGCAACAGCCGCCACCGGGGCCGGCGATGGGGCGGCCTTGACGATGCGGACCTTGCCCTCGGCCTCGGTGATTTCGAGTTCGGAGATATTGGACTCCGAGACCAGGTCGATGAGCGTCTTGAGCTTGCGCAGATCCATGGTGACTCCGTACTATGCTCCGAACTGGCGCTGATTGCGCGCCCACCGCGCGCAAGGAGCGCGCAATATACACGATGGATCCCCGCCTTCCATGACCACCAGTCCGACGGTCGAATCCCACGCGACACTGGCGACGATGGCCCTTCCCGGGCTGGCCCGTGCGCTGCTGGCCCAGGGCGCGCTGACCTTGCAGCAAGCCCAGCGGCTGTATGCCGAAGCCCAGCGCAAGCGCACCGGATTCATCACCGAGCTGATCGACAGCCGCGCCGTCTCCCCGCGGGAGCTGGCGCACACGATGTCCAGCGCCTTTGCCGCACCGTTGATCGATCTGGAGGCCATCGACCCCCAACGGCTGCCGCAGGGGGTGCTGTCGGCGCGCACCTGCCAGCAGTTTCGCATCGTGCCGCTGGCACGCCGGGGCAACCGGCTGTCGGTGGCCACGGCCGATCCGTCCGACCTGCAGGCGGCCGAAAAGATCAAGTTCGAAACCCAGCTGGCGGTGGACTGGATCATCGCGGAGGTCGACAAGCTGGACCACCTGGTACAGGCCTACACCACCGGTGCCGGACAGGCGCTGGAGCGCCTCGTCGGCGAGGCGTTCGACTTCACCGCCGCCGGCTTCGAGATGGCCCCGGCCGAGCCGGAACCCCCCACGGCGGCCGAGGTGGAAGACGCGCCGATCGTGCGCTTTCTGCAGAAGATGCTGCTGGATGCCTACGCGATACGGGCCTCGGATCTTCACTTCGAGCCTTACGAGCAGTTTTACCGCGTGCGCTTTCGCATCGACGGCCAGCTGCGCGAGGTGGCCACCCCGCCGGTGGCGATCAAGGACAAGCTCGCCTTGCGCATCAAGGTCATTTCCAAACTCGACATTTCCGAAAAGCGCGTGCCGCAGGACGGACGCATGAAACTCAAGGTCGGCCCGGACAAGGTGATCGACTTTCGCGTCAGCACGCTGCCCACCCTGTTTGGGGAAAAGGTCGTCATCCGCATCCTCGACCCGAGCAGCGCGCAAATGGGCATCGATGCGCTGGGCTACGAGCCAGACGAAAAGGAAAAGCTGCTGGCAGCCATCAACCGCCCCCATGGCATGGTGCTGGTCACCGGCCCGACCGGCTCCGGCAAGACGGTGTCCTTGTACAGCTGCCTCAACATCCTCAACCAGCCCGGCGTCAACATCTCCACTGCCGAGGATCCGGCCGAGATCAACCTGCCGGGCATCAACCAGGTCAATGTCAACGAAAAGGCCGGCCTGACGTTTGCCGCGGCGCTGCGCGCCTTTCTGCGCCAGGACCCCGACATCATCATGGTCGGCGAAATTCGCGACCTGGAGACCGCCGACATCGCCATCAAGGCGGCGCAGACCGGCCACCTGGTGCTGTCCACCCTGCACACCAACGACGCGCCTTCGACGCTGACACGCCTGGTTAACATGGGGGTGGCGCCGTTCAACATCGCCGCCAGCGTCAACCTGATCACCGCGCAACGCCTGGCCCGGCGCTTGTGTCCGAAGTGCAAGGTACCGCATCGCGACCTGCCCCGGCAGGCGCTGCTGGACGCCGGCTTCACCGAACAGGATCTGGAGGGCAGCTGGCAGCCGTACAAGCCGGTGGGTTGCTCCGCGTGCCACGATGGCTACAAGGGGCGCGTGGGCATCTACCAGGTCATGCCGGTCAGCGAGGCCATCCAGCAGCTGATCCTGCGCGGTGCCAGCGCGCGGGAAATCGCTGAGCAGGCGCGCCGCGAAGGTGTGCGCACCTTGCGCGAAAGCGGCTTGCGCAAGGTTAAGATGGGCATCACATCGCTGGAGGAAGTGCTGTCGGTCACCAACGACTGAGACTGCCCTTGCTCCACCACCACGTCCGACCTCCAACGCCACCGAGGATACGCACATGGCCACGGCAACGCACTCGAACCGCGACCACCTGTACGAATGGGAAGGCAAGGATCGCCACGGCAAAATCGTCAAAGGCGAGCTGCGCGCGGCTGGCGAAGCCCAGGTGCAGGCTCAGCTGCGCCGCCAGGGCATCGTGGTGCAGAAGATCAAGCGGCGCCGGCTCGCCTCGGCCAAGCGCATCAAGCCCAAGGACATCGCGATCTTCACGCGCCAGCTGGCCACGATGATGAAGGCCGGCGTGCCGCTGCTGCAGGCGTTTGACATCGTCGGCCGAGGCAACCCCAACCCCAGCTTGGCGCGCCTGCTGTACGAAATCCGCACCGATGTCGAGACCGGCACCTCGCTGTCGGCCGCGTTTCGCAAGCACCCGGTCTACTTCAACTCGCTGTACTGCAACCTGGTCGAGGCGGGCGAAGCCGCCGGCATCCTGGAAGACATCCTGGACCGTCTGGCCAACTACCTAGAAAAGACCGAAGCGATCAAGAGCAAGGTCAAATCGGCGTTGATGTACCCGACCGCGGTGATCGTGGTGGCTTTCATCGTCTTGTCGGTGATCATGATCTTCGTCGTGCCCGCGTTCAAGGAGGTGTTCACGTCGTTTGGCGCCGATCTGCCTGCGCCGACGTTGGCGGTCATCGCGATGAGTGAGTTTTTCGTCGCCTACTGGTGGCTGATCTTCGGTGCGTTGGGGGGCGGGCTGTACTTTTTCTTCCAGGCCTGGAAACGCAGCGAAAAGGTGCAGCGCTTCATGGATCGGCTGCTGCTGCGGTTGCCGATCTTTGGCCAACTGGTCGAAAAGTCGGCGGTCGCGCGCTGGACGCGCACGCTGTCAACCATGTTCGCCGCCGGCGTGCCACTGGTCGATGCGCTCGATTCGGTTGGGGGGGCTGCCGGCAACTCGGTCTACGCCGAGGCCACCGCCAAGATCCAGCAGGACGTGGCCACCGGCACCGGGTTGACCCAGGCGATGACCAGCACGGGGGTATTTCCCTCGATGGTGCTGCAGATGTGCGCCATCGGCGAAGAGTCCGGCTCGATCGATCACATGCTGGGCAAGGCCGCCGACTTCTACGAGCGCGAAGTGGACGACATGGTGGCGGGCCTGTCGAGCCTGATGGAGCCGATCATCATCGTGATCCTGGGCACCGTCATCGGCGGCATCGTGGTGGCGATGTACCTGCCCATCTTCAAGCTGGGGGCTGTCGTGTGACGACGTTGCCGGCCACCGCTCATCCGCCGCTGCCCGCCGACATGGGAGGCAGCGCGGCCTTGGTGGTCGATGCCAACCCGACAGCGCGCATGACGTTGGCCGGCCAGTTGCGCGCTTTTGGCTTCGCGTCGATCACGCAGGTCAGCCGCATCGCCGACGCGCGCCGTGAGATCGAACGCCACGCCTTCGATCTGGTGGTCTGCGGCGGCAGCTTCCCGCATGGCGGCTCGGGCCAGGCCCTGCTGGACGACCTGCGCCGCAGCGGTCTGCTGCCCTTCGGCACTGTGTTCATCCTGGTCACCGACGAGGCCACCTACCTGAAGGTCGCCGAGGCCGCCGAATCCTCGGTGGACAGCTACATCGTGCGCCCGTACTCCGCGGGCAGCCTGTACGACCGCATCGAGCAGGCGCAGCGGCGCAAGGCCGCGCTGTGGGACATCCACCGGGCACTGGAAGAAAAACGCTACGACGAAGCGGTGGAGCTGTGCCTGCAGCGCTTGGCCACCCGCGGCCCCCAATGGCTGCAGGCCGCGCGCTGGGGCGCGGAAATCTTGCTGCGGTTGGGACGCTTGGGTCAGGCCCAGGCGATGTTTCAGTCCATCTGGGACACCGACCCACAACCTTGGGCGCTGCTGGGTGTGGCCCGCTGTCAGCTCGACGACGGCGCCCCTGCCGCCGCGCAACAAACCCTGCGCCAGTTGCTGGAATTGCATCCGGACCATCCGGACGCCCTGGACGTGCTGGCGCGCGTGCAGACCGAGCTGGGGCTGTTCGACGACGCGCTGGACAGCCTGGAGCGCGCGCTGCAAGTCACGCCGCTGGCCATCGGCCGGCAACAGCGCCTGGGCATGCTGGCGTTTTTTATCGGCAACCGTGACAAGGCGGTCGAGCTGCTGCAGCGCGCCTCGTACCTCGGCCTGGACTCCAAGATGTTCGATGCCGAAAGCCTGGTGCTGCTGGCCATCGCAGCCTACGAGCGCGCTGACGCCGAGCAACTGCAGCGCCAGCACGACGAGCTGCACAAGCGCAGCCTCGCCGATCCGGACGATGAGCGGTTGCGCCGCTTCGTGCAGCTGGTGGACGCGCTGCGCCAGGCGCAGGCCGGCCACGACATCGGCGGGCGCGTGCCTGCCTGGCACGAAGATGCGGCCACGCCCGCGTTCGTGATGGAGGCGGCCTGCAATCTGCTGGCCGCACTGGCGGCCCTGACCCACCGTGGGCAGCTCGCCGAGCAGCCAGCGTTGGTGGAGCGCATCGGCCTGCGCTTTGCCACGTCCAAGGCCATGAGCGAGCTGCTGGCCAGGGCGGCGCGCCTGCACACCCACTACGCCGACCTGCTGCGC
Source organism: Tepidimonas sp. (assembly GCA_025054905.1). GTDB lineage: Bacteria > Pseudomonadota > Gammaproteobacteria > Burkholderiales > Burkholderiaceae_C > Tepidimonas. The sequence goes on along the minus strand of JANWZF010000066.1, from coordinate 25,688 downwards.
CAGTGCGAAGCCACCATGGTGCAGCGCATCGAGGCGGCCTTGCGCCGTATCGGCGATGGCGACGTGGTCATGGGACTGGCGGATCTGGTGACCCTGGCGCAGCAGACCTTCAACGCCCGCGCCGTGGAATCTGCCTGGCTGGTCCTGCAGCGCCACCAGCGGGACCTGCCCAACGCCGAGCGCTGGCAGCAGCAGATCGAGGCGCTTCGACAGGCCTTTGGCACCGCGCGCCACCGCCCCGCCCTGGGAGACCCGCGCCTGCGCCCCGCCGGCGGCATCGCGCTGGGGCCGCTGGATCGTCCTGCGCGACCGTACCCTGAATCGCCGCAGCCCGCATGACCCTTTGCGATCTGTACGATGCCACGGCCCTGGTCGTCGATGGCAACCCAACCTCACGCTCGATCCTGGTGGCGCAGCTGCGCGACCTGGGCGCACGCACCGTGGCGCAGGCCCCGCGCATCGCCGACGCGCGGCGCCAGCTCGAGTTTCGCACCTTCGACCTGGTCATCTGCGAACAGAACTTTCCCAACGACCGTGGCACCGGCCAAGAGCTGCTGGACGACCTGCGCCGTGCCGGGCTGCTGCCCTTTGCCACCGTGTTCATCATGGTGACGGCCGAAGCGTCGTACGCGCGCGTGGCCGAAGCGGCCGAATCGGCGCTGGACTCTTACCTGCTCAAGCCGTTCACCGCCAGCCAGCTGGCCACGCGCATCGCGCAGGCGCGCCACCGCAAAAGTGTGCTCAAGGACATTTTCGCGGCCGTGGAAGCGCAGGACTTCGAACGCGCCGCCGAACTGTGCCTGGCGCGCTTTCAGGCACGCGCGGACTACTGGCTGTACGCCGCACGCGTCGGCGCCGAGCTGCTGCTGCGGCTGCACCGCTACGACGAGGCCCAGCGCCTTTACGAGGCGGTGATCCAGGCCAAGGCCCTGCCCTGGGCGCGGCTGGGGGTGGCGCGCGCCCAGCTGGACGCCGGCCAACCCCAAAAGGCCGCAGCCACGCTGCAGGCATTGCTGGACAGCGACCCCGACTACGCCGATGCCTACGACGTGATGGGCCGCGCCCAGATCGAACTGGGCAACTTCGACGCCGCGCTGGCCGCCTACCAGATGGCCACCCAGCTGACCCCCTATTCGATCAGCCGCCTGCAACGCCACGGCATGCTGGCGCACTACTGTGGCCAGCGCGAGGTGGCCGAACAACTGCTGGCACGCAGCGTGCGCCTGGGCCTGGACTCCAAAATGTTCGACGCGCAAAGCCTGGTGCTGCTCGGCTTCATGCGGCTGGAAGCCGGCGACCGCAAGGGGCTGCAGCGCTGTCTGGACGATGCGTGGCGCATGCTCGAACGCCATCCCCAATCGGCCCGCCTGCAACGGCTGACCCTGGTGCTGGACATCGCCCAGCTGCTGCTGGAGGCGCAGGTGGCGCGTGTGCTGCAGGGTCTGCGCCAACTGATGGCCAGCATCCTGGATGAAGGCTTTGACTTCGAAGCCGCCTGCAACCTGGTCACGCTGCTGGCCTACACCGCCCAGCGCGCCATCCAGATCGACGAGGTCGAGCAACATCTGGACGTTCTGGGCCGACGCTTCTGCACGTCCAAGGCGCTGACCGCGTTGCTGTCGCAGGCCGCCAGCGCCCATCCCCCGTATGCCCAGCGGTTGACAGCGCTGTACCATGACGTGCTGGCCATCATCGAGCACGCGATGCGCCAAAGCCTGGCCGGACACCCGCGCGTGGCGGTGCTGGAGCTGCTGCACCATGGCCAAACGACGTGCAACGCCAAGATCATCGAGTCGGCCTGGGGCACCCTGAAACGCTACGAGGCGCGCATCGACGACGCCCCGGCCTTGGCCGAGCGCATCCAGGCCCTGCGCAACCGCTACCAGTCGTGGGCCAACCGTCCGGTCATTGGTGACAAGGCCGGCCGCCAGGCGGGCGGGGTCAGTCTGCGGGTGATGGACGTCAAGAGCGTGGAGGGCTGATGCGCCACGGGCCCCGATCTCGGCTATAATGGCTAGCTCAAGGGCCGATAGCTCAGCTGGGAGAGCGCCGCGTTCGCAATGCGGAGGTCGGGAGTTCGATCCTCCTTCGGTCCACCAAGGGTTCTTAGCTCAGTTGGTAGAGCAGCGGACTCTTAATCCGTAGGTCGTAGGTTCGAATCCTACAGGACCCACCAGGCAAATCAAACACTTAGAGCAAGAAACAAGACACCCCAAACCGCACGGCTCGCGTCATGTAGGCACCATGTAGGCAGTTTTTGGGAGCCGGCGCATGCGCTGCATGCATGCGTCAGTGGGCTTGCTTGTGGTTTCATGGCAAGATCAGGTGTCGCTAGCTCACCAAAACTCGGCGGTCGTTCGGGCGGTTGGCAGTGGCAGTTTGCCCTGGGCAGTGCCAGGGGCTAGATCCGGTGGTTGGCTTGCGGCAGCGCGGGCATGGTGCGGCTGGGGTACGCGTCAAGGTTGGCAAAGGCGGTCCAAACGCACGGTGCACCCTGTAGCCTTGGGTGTGTGGGTTTGACAATTCGTTGACAAGTCCAGTTGTCGCTTGCCGTCGTAAAAAAGCCCGCTGCAAACGGGCTGCTGGGCAGTGGGGATGTGGTCAACTTCGCTCAAGGCTGCCAAGCCGCTCGGCGAGGACGTCGAACTCGTTGCCGAGGTCGTCGGCCCAAAGGGCGATACCTTTCAGGGCGATAGTCATGGTTTCAGCGCTTGGCGGCTGCGGTGAAGCCAACGCTGCCTTCATCAGCCGCCCGGTGGCAGCAATTTCCTGCAGTATTCGCTCAGCAACTCAGCCCCCAGCGCTCGCCCGCCCCGAGTCGCTGCTGCATGCGCAGCAACTCTTGCTCACTGGCAGGCGCCTTGGCCCTCATAGCCTGACCTCGATCAGATCGTCGCCTGCCGCTCCGGTCGCATGCTCGCTTGCCACTGCTGGCGAATCGCTGCACACATCCACCCCTGGCGAAAGTGGCGAATCCGGCGAAAGCCTTTGAGAATCAAGGCTTACACCATGGCGAACGGCTGGCGAAAACTGGCGAATCGGCGGTTCACCTGGCGGGCTGCGGTGGCAAGATGCCGGATCCGTGGGCGGGGTGAAGAGCCTGCTGTCTAACCACCATCACAAGGAGCCGCCATGTGGATCTGCCTCAACGATGCCTTCCTTTCGATCGTCGCCAAGGACTGCCCGCCCGACAGCTTGCTGGTGCGCGCGCGGCGCAAGGGCGACATCGAGCGTGTGTTTCCGGGCTACCCGGTGCGCGAGTCGCTGCACACCGACTACCGCTACCGGGCGGTGGTGCCGCGCGAGGTGGTGGCCGAGACCATCGCGCAGCGGCTGCGCGAGGTGGATTACGGCAATTTCAAGGCCAGCGTCGCCGACGATGATCTGCACGACGCCTACGCGCGCGTCTGGGGGGTGATGTTCGGGCTGCAGTCGCGGCGACGCGGTTGAGTCCATGCACGACCAAGGCCTGATGAGGAAGTCAGACGATGAACGTCTTCGAATTTCGGCAGCGACTGATCCAGGACTACCAGCGTTTCACGCGCAGCTTCACCACCATCAAGGCCGACGACTTGCGCGCGACCATCGATGCGGAGTACGAGAGTCAGCGCTTCTGGCCGGAGTCGCTCATCCAGGTCAACCCGACCTTCGAAAACGGCGGCAGCGTGGATGCACTCGTGGCGCAGGGGCTGCTGCACCCCGCCTGTGCGGAAATCTTCCGAATCGGCAAAAGCGCCACCAGCGCCGGCACGCCTCTGCGGCTGCACAGGCACCAGGTGCAAGCCATCCAGGCGGCCCGCCAGGGGCGGGGCTACATCGTCACCAGCGGCACGGGATCGGGCAAGTCGCTCACGTACATCATCCCGATCGTCGATCATTGCCTGCGGCTGCGCCAGCAGGGCGCGGCGCCCGGCACGCGCGCCATCATCGTTTATCCGATGAACGCCCTCGCGAACTCGCAGCTGGAGGAGCTGGCCAAGTTTCTGGGGGCCGATCCCGCCCGGCAGGCGGTCACCTTCGGCCGTTTCACCGGACAGGAGGATCAGGCCGAGCGTGAACGTTTAGCCGCCAACCCGCCGGACATTCTGTTGACCAACTTCATGATGCTCGAGCTGCTGATGACCAAGCAGCAAGAGGACGCGAAGATGGTCATGCGCAATGCCCGTGGTCTGCGTTTTCTCGTTCTGGACGAGCTGCACACCTACCGCGGCCGCCAAGGTGCCGATGTCGCACTGCTGGTGCGGCGGGTGCGCGAGGCTTTGGCAGGAGATGATTCTCTCATTTGCATCGGGACGTCGGCCACGATGGCCACCGACGGTGACCGGCGCCAGCGCCAACGCGTGGTGGCCGAGGTAGCCCAGCGCCTTTTCGGCCAAGTTTTCACCGAGGACGATGTCATCGGCGAAACCCTGCAGCGCATCACCCCCGCCCACGAAACGCTCGAGACCATCCGCCCGTGCTTGGCCGAAGCGATCCAGCAGGGTGTCCCGGAGCAGGCCACGTTCGAGGCCCTGGCAGCCCATCCTGTTTCAGTATGGGTGGAGCTGACCCTAGGACTGGCTTACGAGGACGGCGTGGCCCAGCGCGCCCAGCCTCTGACTCTGGCGCAGGCGGCCGAGCGGCTCAGCTGCGACAGCGGCCAGCCCCAGCCGACTTGTCGTCGCTACCTGCAGGAGTTCCTGCTGCTGGCCCACCAGGTTCGTGATGCGGACGGCCGCAGCCTATTTGCCTTCAAGCTGCACCAATTCATTTCGGGCGGCGGCAAAGTCTTCAGCACGCTGGAGCCGCCGGGGCAGCGGCATGTCACGCTGGATGGCCAGCAGTTCGTCACCGGCGACGAGGCGCGCAGCCGCCGCTACTACGCCACCCATTTTTGCCGGGAGTGTGGACAGGAATACCACCCCGTCTGGCTGACCGAGACCGACGACGGCCATCCCCAGTTTGAGCCACGCGACATCGACGATCGTCCCCAGCGAGAGGACGAAAGCAACCTCAAGCATGGTTTTCTGGCGCCGGACTTCAGCGGGGACTTGTGGAACCCCAACGATCCCGACGCCTATCCCGAAACTTGGCTGGAGGAAGGCGGCCCCGACGGTTGGCGCATCAGGCGCTCGTACCGTCATGTGGTGCCCCAACCGGTGCGGGTGCTGCCGGATGGACGCCTCATCCAGGGTGGCGACGGCTTGGCAGCCTGGTTCATGCCCGGCAAGTTCCGGTTCTGTCTGGTTTGCCGCACCACCACCGAAGGCCCAAGCAAGGACTCGGTGCGGCTGACCTCGCTTTCGGGCGAAGGGCGCAGCTCGGCCACCACGGTTTTGACGCTATCGGCGCTGCGTTACCTGCACGAAGCCGACACCGAACTGCCGCTGGAGGCCAAGAAGGTGCTTGGCTTCACCGACAACCGACAGGACGCGGCGCTGCAGGCCGGCCACTTCAACGACTTCGTCCAAGTGCTGCTGCTGCGTGCAGCGCTTCTGGCTGCACTCCAGAAGGAACCTTCGCACGAGCTGACCGAAGACATCGTGGGCGACCGCGTGTTCGCCGCGCTCGGTTTCGGCGGAGACGATCCGGCGTTGCTTAGCGAATACCTCCAGCAGCCTACGGCTAAGGGCCAACAGCGCCGCGATGCCCAGGCGCTCATGAGGCAGATTCTGACCTACCGTGCTTTGCGCGACGTGCGTCACGGCTGGCGCTTCAACAACCCGAATCTCGAGCAGCTCAAGCTGCTGACCATCGACTACGTGGATCTGGAGGATGTCGCCGCTGACCCGGACGCATGGCATGACGCTCCAGCGCTCCTGAGGGATGCTACGCCGCAGCTACGTGCCAAGGCGCTGCGTGCCGTGCTCGATACGATGCGCGGCGGACTGGCCATTGCCTCGCTTCACCTCGACCCCAACCAGCTGGAGGGAATGCGCTCGCGCGGCTACTCACTGCTCAAACAGCCGTGGGGCTTCGCGGAGGACGAAGCGCTGCTGCCTTCCCGGGTCATGCTGACGCGACACCCCCAAAACCTGGCGCAGCGCCGAGCCCGGCGGCCGGACGATGCCGTGCTGCTGGCTACCGCCCGTTCTAGGCTGGCGCGCACGTTGCGCCGAGTGAGCTTCTGGGACTCGGCCCCGCAGGCGGCCGACCTCAACGACCGCAGCTGGGGCACCGTCATCGGCGCCATCCTCGTGGCAGCCCAACGCTGGGGGCTGGTGCAGCGGTTGGACACCGAATGGGGCGTGCCGGGCTGGCAGCTCAACGGAACTGCGCTGCGCTGGCGCTTGGCTAGCCCGGAGGCAGTGGACGATGGCAAGGTCAATCGGTTCTTTCGCGATCTGTACACCAACGTCGCCGCAGGTTTAGGGCAGCCGGTGCACTGGCTGCTGGAGTGCGAGGCGCGCGAGCACACCGCCCAAGTGGATCAGGACGTACGTCTGCAGCGCGAGGCACGCTTTCGCTACACGCCCAAAGACCGACAGACGCATGCCTCCGCCACCGGGCAGGCGCTCGATCGCCTGCCGGTACTCTTCTGCTCCCCGACAATGGAGCTGGGCGTAGACATCGCGACCCTCAACACCGTCTACCTGCGCAATGTGCCCCCGACACCCGCCAACTACGCGCAGCGCAGCGGCCGCGCCGGTCGCGCTGGCCAGCCAGCCCTCGTCGTCACCTACTGTGCCGCGCAGTCGCCTCACGACCAATACTACTTCCGTGATCCGGTGCGCATGGTGCACGGCCAGGTTCGCCCGCCGCAGCTGGACTTGGCCAACCGCGAACTGATCCAGTCGCACCTGCATGCGATCTGGCTGGCCGAGACCCGGCAAAAGCTTGAGAGCAGCATCGCCAAGCTGCTCGACCTGAGCCATCCCGATATGCCGCTTGAGCCCGCGCTGGCGGAAGCCCTGGGCAAGCCGTCGGTCACGCTAGCGGCGCACCAGCGCGGCCTTCGCGTGCTGAAGATGCTGGCCGGAGAGCTCACGCCCGAGCGCGCGCCTTGGTACCATGACACTTGGGCGCACCAAGTATTCCAGCAGGCCGCCGCGATGCTGGACCGTGCGCTGCAGCGCTGGCGTGACCTGTATCGCGCAACCCAGCGCGCCATCGCCCTCAACCACGCCATCGAAAACAACCCCGCGGCCAGCGAACGCGAACGGCGCGAAGCGCAGCAGCGCCACAATGAGGCTCGTCGCCAGCGTGACCTGCTGTTGGCGGGCGACAACCCGCTCAACAGCGACTTCAACACCTACCGCTACCTGGCCAGCCAAGGGTTTCTGCCGGGCTACAACTTTCCGCGTCTGCCGTTGCTGGCGTATCTGCCGGGGCAAAAGGGGGCGTTGGCGCGCGAGAGCTTTTTGTCACGACCGCGCTTTTTGGCACTGTCGGAGTTTGGCCCCTACAGCCTCATCTACCACGAAGGTGCGCAGTACCGCGTCGTCAAGGCGATCCTCACCATCCAGGCCGAAGATCAGGTCAGCACCGGCGCCCGCTTGGCTGTGGAGACAGCGCGGCTGTGTCCCACTTGCGGCTACGGCCACTTCCGCAGCCAACGCGACACCGAGCGCTGCGTCTCCTGCGGAGCCGATCTATCCACCGCAACGGAAGTCCGCGAGCTCTACCGCATCGAAAACGTCTCCACCAAGCGCGTCGAGCGCATCACGGCCAACGAGGAAGACCGCATCCGCCAAGGCTACGAGATGCAGACCACGCTGCAGTTTGCCGAGGTGGACGGACGGCTGCAGGTCGTGCGGAGCATCGTTCGCGATGAGCAGGGACCGCTGCTGCAGTTGCAGTACGCGCCCAGCGCCACCGTCTGGCGCATGAACTTCGGCTGGCGTAGGCGTGCCAACAAGGCCATCCGCGGCTTCAACATCGACCCCTTGACCGGCTATTGGCGCGAAGAGGGCGCAGAAGGCGAGGATGCCGACGCGCAGGAAACCGCCGCGGCTACCACGCCTACCCAACGCATCGTCCCCTACGTGGAGGATCGGCGCAACATCCTCATCGTTCGCCCGCACGAGGCGCTGGGTTCGCTGCAGCCATCCACCCTCATCACCCTGCAATACGCGCTCAAGCGCGGCATCGAGACCGCGTTCCAGCTCGAGGAAAGCGAACTCATGGCCGAACCCTTGCCCACACGCGAGCATCGGCGTGCCATCCTGTTCTTCGAGGCGGCCGAGGGCGGCGCCGGCGTGCTGACGCGCCTGGCCACCGAACCGGCGGCACTGGCGCGTGTGGCCGTGGAGGCGCTGCGTGCCATGCACTACCGGCTGCCCGAGGGGCATAGCCAATGGCTGGTCGAGGCCCTGCAGGAAGATCTCGACGCCAAAGGGCAGCCTTACTGCGAGGCAGGTTGCTACCGCTGTCTGCTGTCCTACTACAACCAACCCGACCATGGGCACATCGACCGTAAGGACCAGGCAGGTCAGGGCCTGTTGCTGCGACTGCTCGTGCGCCTGACCCAGGCACAGATCGAAATGGGCACCCAGGGCCGTACCCCAGACGAGCACAAGCAGCAGCTGCAACGTGGAGCCGGCAGCACCCTGGAGCAGGCCTGGCTGCAATACGTGGTGGATCATGGCCTGCGGTTGCCTGACCGGGTTCAGCACCTCATTCCGGCCGCTCAAACCCGCGCGGATTTCTACTACGACGACATGCAGGTCGCGATTTACATCGACGGTCCGCACCACCAAAACCCCGCGCAACAGCAGCACGATCAGCGAATCAACCACCAGCTCGAAGCGCTGGGTATCCTCGTCGTGCGCTTCGGGCAGGATCCGGCAACTTGGCCCGCGATCTTCGCGCAACATGCCGACCTGTTCGGCACCGGTACCCCCTCCACGACATGACGACCCACACCCTCGACTTTCCGCCCGGTTCGCTCGTGCGCGCACGCGGCCGGGAATGGATCGTGATGCCAGCCTCCCGCGGTGCCGAGCTGCACCTACGCCCTCTGGGCGGCAGTGATGAGGACGAGACCACCCTTTACGTCCCGCTGGAGCCGCAGCCGCCCCAGCCCGCCCGCTTCGCCCCGCCCGACCCGGCCCAGGCACGAGATCACGCCGCCAGCGCCTTGCTGCTCGATGCGCTGATGCTGAGCCTGCGCCATGGCGCCGGCCCGCTGCGCAGTTTCGGCCACATCGCCGTGCAGCCGCGGGCCTACCAGCTTGTCCCGCTGTTGATGGCGCTCAAGATGCCAGTGGTGCGGCTGCTGATCGCCGACGACGTCGGGATCGGCAAGACCATCGAAGCGGCCCTGATCGCACGCGAACTGCTGGATCGTGGCGACATCCGGCGGCTCGCCGTGCTGTGCCCCCCGCACCTGACCGAGCAGTGGCAGCGCGAGTTGGCCGAGCGCTTCCACATCGATGCCGTCGTCGTGCGCAGCCACACCGCCGACCGGCTGGAGCGTGAACTGGCCCCCGGCGTTTCGCTCTTCGAGGCGCACCCTTACACCATCGTCAGCTTGGACTACATCAAGTCCGACCGACGCCGCGATGCCTTCCAGCGCACCTGCCCGGAATTCGTCATCGTGGACGAGGCGCACACCTGCACCTATGGAGGACAGGGGCGTCAGCTGCGCTATCAGCTGCTGCACGGGCTGGCCGATGACCCCGAACGTCATCTGGTGCTGCTGACCGCCACCCCGCACAGCGGCGACGAGGAAGCCTTCTACAACCTGCTGGGGCTGCTCAGATCCGAGTTCGCCAGCTTGCGCGAGGCCGTCTCAGACAGGCGCGTCGCCCTGCGCGAGGCGTTGGCCCAGCACTTCGTCCAGCGCCGTCGTCCCGACATCGCCGAGTGGCATGACAACACCCTTTTTCCCGACCGCCGCTCTGCGGAGGTGACCTACCGCCTTGGCGGTGACTGGGGCCGGCTGTTCGACGACGTGCTGGACTACGCGCGCGAACTGGTGGAGCGCGCTCAAGGCCGCGGTCAGCGTGAACAGCGCATGAATGGCTGGGCGGCGCTGGCGCTGCTGCGCTGCATTTCGTCCTCGCCGGCGGCGGCCGTGCGGGCACTCACTACCCGCCTGCAAGGCGGCGCACGGCAGGATGGAGACACGGCGCCGTGGGAGGAGTTGGAGCAGCAAGCCAGCGAGCGTATCCTCGACGGGCGCGACGATGCCCTTTCCACCGACGACTTGGAGCCCGCGGCGCAAACCGAGGATGGTGCGCGCCTGCAGGTCCTCATCGAGGCCGCACGAGCGCTGCACGGCCCCACCCATGACCCCAAGCTGAAAGCCCTGCTGAGCCACGTGCGCCTACTGGTGTCCGATGGCTTTCACCCCGTGGTGTTCTGCCGCTACATCGCCACCGCCCACTATGTGGCCGAGGCGCTGCGCGAGCACCTGCGCGGGGTCCAGGTGGCGGCCGTCACCGGCGACCTTACCCCGGACGAGCGCGAAGATGCCGTGCAACGCCTCGGCGAGGCCGATCGCCGTGTGCTCGTGGCCACCGACTGCCTGGCCGAGGGCATCAACCTGCAAAGCTTTTTCGATGCCGTCGTCCATTACGACCTGAGCTGGAATCCCACTCGGCACGAGCAGCGCGAGGGACGCGTGGACCGGTTCGGCCAGCGTGCGCGCGAGGTACGTTGCACTATGCTCTATGGCGAAAACAACCCCGTCGACGGCGCGGTGCTGGAGGTCATCCTGCGCAAGGCCGAAAGCATCCGCCGCGAACTGGGCGTGCTGGTGCCGATGCCCGACGATGGTCAGCGCCTCGAGCAGGCACTGATGAACGCGGTGCTGCTGCGCGGTCAGCGCGCGGGCCTGCTGCAGCGCCAAGGTTCGCTGGACTTTTTCGGCGCCGACGATGCCGCAGGCCGCGAGCTGGAGCTCGCCTGGCAAAGCGCTCGCGACAAGGCTAAGCAAAGCCGCAGCATCTTTGCTCAGCGCCGCCTGCGGCCTGCCGACGTGCTGCCCGAATGGGACAAAGTGGCCGAGGCCCTGGGCCGGCAGGACGACGTCGCGCGCTTCGTGCAGCTGGTCATGGCACGCCTTGGCGCCGAGCTGGAGCCCGTCGGCCACGGCGCCGCGGCGCACCACAAGCTGCATTTGACGAGCCTGCCCCCGGCGCTGCGTGAAAGGCTGGCCACCCTGGGCTGGGAAGGCACACTGCGCGTGAGCCTGCAACCCCCGGTCGCCCCAGGCTGCATCGAACTGCACCGCACCCACCCCATCGTGGCCACCTTGGCCGACTACGTGCTGGAGCAGGCGCTGGAAGGCGAGGGGGATGAAGTTGAGCCGGCCGCAGTACGCTGCGGGGCCGCCTTCGTCACCGGGGTGAGCGTCAAGACCACCGTGCTGCTGCTGCGGCTGCGTCACCGTCTGGCGCGCAGCCACGCGCATGCCACGCACTTGATGCTGTGCGAACAGGCCCTGGCCGTCGCCGTGGCGGCGGATGGCACGCCACAGCTCTTGACGGCGCCGCAGGCCCGCGCGCTGCTGCACCAGCCCGCCAGCCGCAACATGCCCGCTGCGGTGCGCCAGCGCCACCTTCAGGCCGCGCTGCAGGCCCTGCCCACGTGGCAGCCGGCACTGGATGCCTTGGCCCGCGCGCAGGCTGCGCAACTGCTGGCCGACCACCGACGCGTGCGGGATGCCGCTGACGCCCGCGGTGCGCTGGACGTCACCGCCCTGCTGCCTGCCGATGTCATCGGCCTGTATGTGCTGCTGCCCGACGCCGCCACCGTCTGAAGTCCCATGCCCGCCCGCACCTCTGCCCTCACTTACACCGCTGTGCGTCTGGAAGGTGGCCTGCTGCCTGCCGAGGAACTGCAGCGCCTGACCCACCTGGCCGATCCCGGCGCTACCGAACAGACCGAAGCCCATTACGACCTTCCCAAGGGCCTGAAACTGCGCGACGAGATTCGCCGCGACTTTCACATCGCGCTGGGGCTGTGGCAGTCGTTTGAGCAGGTGCGCCAGCGTCACGACGCCGACGCATGGACGCTGACCGTGCAGACCTGGCTGCTGCCGCTGCTGCGCCACGTGCTGCACTTTGCCGACGTGACCCCGGCCGACCGCAGCCACGACCCAGCGCCCACCCATGTCGCCCATGCCGGCCGTGTGCCGCTGGTGCTGGCCGCGCACAACGAGGGCCTGGACAGCCGTGCCGAGCGCTACGGCCAGCTCGCCGCCGATGGCCGCCACGTGCGCCAGCGCAGCCCGTTTCAACTCGCGCAACAGGCACTCAACGCCCGCGACGGCTGGCTGTGGGGCCTGGTCAGCAACGGACTGCAGCTGCGAATCTTGCGCGACAGCCCCAGCCTCACCCGGCCCACCTACCTCGAGTTCGACCTGGAGACCATCTTCCGCCAGGCCCTGCTGGCCGATTTCACGGCGCTTTGGCTGCTGGCGCACGCCAGCCGCTTTGCCGGCTATGGCGGCAAGCCGCCGGCCAGCGCTGCCGACTGCCCCTGGGAGCGCTGGCGCGCGCTGGGGCTGGCCACCGGCCAGACCGTGCGTGGCCGTCTGCGCCATCAGGTGACGCAGGCGCTGCGCGAGCTGGGCACCGGCTTCCTGCGCCATCCCGCCAACGACGCGCTGCGCCAGCGACTGCGGGCTTCCGACGGCGGCTATGGTCCCCAAGCCTACTTCGAGGAGCTGCTGCGGCTGGTCTATCGCCTCATCTTTCTGGCCACCGTGGAGGACCGGCGCGACCCTGCCAGCGGCCTACCGCTGCTGTTCGCTCCGGGCGCCAGCCCCGAGGCTCGCCGCCGGTATCTGGCCGGATACTCCATGACGTGGCTGCGCCAGCGCGCCTTGCGCCACCACCGCCGCGACCCGCACGACGACCTCTGGCAGGCGCTCACCATCACTTTCACGGCCTTACAGCGTGGTGAGCCGGCGCTGGGGCTGCCAGCCTTGGGCGGCCTGTTTGGCGTGGACCAATGTCCCGTGCTGGACACTGCCCGTCTGGACAATGCCCACCTGCTGCGCGCCGTCTTCCACCTCGGCTGGACTCGCACCGACACGGGCCTGGCGCGCATCAACTACCGCGACATGGGGCCGGAAGAACTCGGCAGCGTCTACGAGAGCCTGCTGGAACTGGTGCCGGACGTGCAGGGTCTGGCCACCCCCGCTGGCGCGCGCTTGGCCTTCGTCGGAGACGAAGAGGGCGACGCCCCGGCCCGCGGCCATGCGCGCAAGCTCTCCGGCAGTTACTACACCCCCGATGCCCTGGTGCAGGAGCTCATCAAGAGCGCCCTGGAGCCGGTCATCGAGCAGACCCTGCGCGAAAACCCGCAGCAGCCGGTGCAGGCGCTGCTTTCGCTCACCATCTGCGACCCCGCCTGCGGAAGCGGCCACTTTTTGCTGGCCGCTGCGCGTCGGCTGGCCGATGAGGTGGCGCAACAGCGCGCCGCCGCCGAGCGCGGAGGCGGCGTCCCCACCCCCGACGACTACCGCCACGCGCTGCGCGACGTGGTCAGCCGCTGCCTCTACGGCGTCGACAAAAACCCCATGGCCATCGAGCTGGCCCGCACCGCGCTGTGGCTGGAGGCTTACTGCCCTGACCGGCCGCTGACGTTCCTCGACCACCACCTGCGCGTCGGCGACGCCCTGCTGGGGGTGCTCGACCCTCAGGTGCTGCAGCACGGCATTCCGGATGAGGCCTACACGGCGCTCTCCGGCGACGAGCGCGAGGTGGCCGCCGCGCTCAAGAAGCAGAACCGCGCCGACCGCCAGAGCTGGCAGGCCTTGGCGCAGGGCAGCCTGTTTGCCGACGCGGAACTGGCCGCACGCGTGCTGGACGTCGAGGCTCTTGCCGACGATACCCCCGAAGGCGTGGCCGCCAAGCGTGCCGCCTGGGCGAGGGTGCAGGAGGAGGCGCAAAGCAGCGTCCTGGCGCGCTTGGCGGACCTGTATGTGGCGGCCTTTCTGGCGCCGAAACGGCGTGACACCGAAGATACCGTGCCGCAGACCAGCGATCTGTGGCGCCTGCGCCAGGGTCAGCCGCTGCCCGACGGTGTGGAGAGCGCCGCACGGCAACTTTGCCGCGCGCACGGCGTGTTCCACTGGTGGGTGGCCTTCCCGCAGGTGGCCGCGCGCGGCGGCTTCGACGTGATGCTGGGCAACCCGCCGTGGGAGCGCATCAAGCTGCAGGAGGAAGAGTTCTTTGCTTCCCGCAGCCCGCTGGTGGCCATGGCGAAGAACAAGGCCGAGCGTTCCCAGCGCATTGAGCGGCTGCGTCAGGGCTTGCTGCTGCATACCCTGTTCCCCGACGTCGAGGCCGCCGAAGGCCTGTCCCCGCCCAATCGTGCCGAAATGCGGCTGTACGAGGAATTCATCAGCGCCCGCCGCGGCGCCGAGGCCGCCAGCCTCTACGCGCACGACAGCGGCCGCTACCCGCTCACCGGCGTGGGCGACGTCAACACCTACGCGCTCTTTGCCGAGACCTTCCTGCAAGCCACCCGGCCCGAAGGGCGAGCCGGCTTCATCGTGCCCACCGGCATCGCCACCGACGACTCCACCAAGGCCTACTTCGCCCATATCGCCAGCCGCGGCAGGCTGGCGAGCCTGTACGACTTTGAGAACCGCGAGGCCGTGTTCCCCGCCATCGACAGTCGCATCAAGTTCTCGCTGCTGACGCTGGGCCACGCGCCCGAGGCCGAGTTCGTCTGCTTTGCCACCCGCATCGAACACCTGGCCGATCGCCGCCGCCGCTTCACGCTGGCGCCTGAAGATTTCGCCCTGATCAACCCCAACACCCGCACCTGCCCGGTATTTCGCAGCCGCCGCGACGCCGAGCTGACCAAGAAGCTCTACCGCGCCGCCCCCGTGCTCATCCGCGAGGCCGTCACCGACGACGCGGGCCAGGTGCTCGAGCCCGAGCTGAATCCCTGGGGCATCCGCTTCCAGGCGATGCTGCACATGTCCAACGACAGCGGCCTGTTCCACGACGCCCCTGCGGCCCCCGGCCAGCCGCGGCGGCTGCCGCTGTACGAGGCCAAGATGATTCACCAGTTCGACCACCGCTGGGCGACCTATGTCGATGCGGCAGGCGGCGCGGTGCAGACCGCTGACGTGAGCGACGCCCTCAAGGCCGACCCAGCCTACTCCGTGCGCCCGCGCTACTGGGTGGATGAGCGCGAGGTGCTCGCGCGCATCGCGCGCGTGCCCGGCCGCGTAGCGCGCGCGTGGCTGGCGCTGCACGCGGTCGGGCAGTCGGGGCCGGACGCGGGGCACGCCGCCCGCAACCCTGCCGCGGCGGACGCCGCCCTCACCGAGGCGCTGCTTGCGCTGGCGCAGTGGGTGGCGGGCGAACTGTTCCACGCGGCGGCTGGGCCGGCCCCTAGCCCTGAGGGCTGGACGCCCGCGCAAGCCCAGCGCGGCGTTGCCACTGCCGAGCAGGCGCTGGCGGCCCGCTTCCCGCAGCTGACCGAGGTGCTGCGCGCCGAGGGCCTCACCGCCCGCAAGGCGCTGGCCGACTTCCCCAAGTGGGCCGTACAGAACCGCGACGCCCGCCTGGACGCGATAGAACTCGCGGCGCTGGCGCAGGCCCTGCACGCCCGCACGCCGGCCGACGCGCTGCGCGCGCTGCTGGACGCGTGGATGGATGCGCGCAGTCCACGGTGGTTGATGGGCTGGCGGGACATTTGCCGAGCGACCGACGAGCGCACGGTGATTGCGTCGGTGGTGCCGAGGGTGGGGGTCGGCAACAAGATTCCGCTGCTCTTCCCTTCGGTGGACATATCCGCAGCGCGGTCGGCGGCGCTGCTCGGCAATCTGTCGGCGATGGCGCTCGACTTTGTTGCGCGGCAAAAGATTGGCGGCACCACCTTGAATTACTTCTACATAAAGCAGTTCCCGGTGCTGCCCCCAGACCGCTACACCGACGCCGACCTGGCCTTCATCGTCCCGCGCGTGCTGGAGCTCACCTACACCGCGCACGACCTCCAAGCCTGGTACGACGACCTCGCCGCCTACGACCCCCGCCCCGTAGCCGACCAAGGCCGCCCCTTCCCCTGGGACGCCGAGCGCCGGGCGCTGCTGCGCGCCGAGCTCGATGCGTACTACGCCCGCCTGTACGGCCTTACCCGCGACGAACTGCGCTACATCCTCGACCCGGCCGATGTGATGGGCGCCGACTACCCCAGCGAGACCTTCCGCGTGCTCAAGGAGGGCGAGATTCGCGCCTACGGCGAGTACCGCACCCGGCGGCTGGTGCTGGAGGCGTGGGACCGACAATGCGCCACCGCACCGCATACCACAGGGAGTGCCGCCGCATGAAGCTGCACATTGAAATTTCGGCTCCACCCGGCACTGAACTGCCCCGGAAATCTTAGAGGCGGTTCAGAGCATCCGCCCACACAGACATGACGGACACCAGCGTGCGAGCTGGCGGTCCACTCCAGCCTACGGCAGATCGGGGGCCAGGCCGAGCAGATCATCATCTTGCGCTGGCCGCATCGCGCTCCACGCCGCGACATGGCGGCGCTGGCGGGCTTGCGCACGGCTACGAATCACGGACGCTTCCCGCACGGAGGCGTGTTGTCCGGCCTCACGTCGGCGGCGTGCGTGATACGGCGTCAGCACCTGGTGCACCGTTAGGCGTAGGGCGGGACGTACGTCGCCGCCCTACGTGGTGCAGGTGCCGAGGCTGAGCTCGCCCGCCACGGCCAGCGCTTCGCCGTCACCTACCGCCAGCAGCGCCTCGACGGCTTGCGATTCGAAGCCGATCAAGCTCACCAGATGCTGCTCGCCGCTGGCGTCCGTGACGGCCAGCCGTGCGGTGGTGTCAGGCGCGCGGCCCAGTGCGCCACTTCCGCCAGCCGGTCGGCCTCTTCCGGTGCAAAGCCTAGCGCCCTTGCGCGCTCGAACGTCGCAGCCATGCGCTCGATCTCCCGCCCATCGGCAGGCCACCAGCGCACGCGCTCCTTGGCGTAGGGGTGCGGTGTCGGATCGGCATGGGCATCCAGCGGCTGGCGTTCAGGTCTGCGGCTTGCCGAGCCGGGCTGGGCGGTGTAGGCGGCCCACAGCCGCGCGCCTTCTGGGCAGCGGTCGCCGTGGCCTCGGCCAGCTGATGCGCAGGTGGGGCAAGCCCAGTGATGGCGCTGGTAGGCGCGGGCGGCGGTCTGCCAGTCGGAGGGCACCCCCGGATCGGGCACCCCTCGGGAAGGGTCTGGCGCGGCGGAAGTGCCTTCGCTTCCGCTGGATCGGGCTTTTGGTCTTGCGCCAGCAGCGCCAGCAGCTCGCCGCGGCAGTTCCTGATGGCGTCGCGATCGGAGTCGGTCAAGCGGGACGCTGGCGTCACCACCAGGCGGCCATCCTGAACGGCCAGCCGGATGCCGCGCGCGGCCAGGTTGAGGAGGAGTTCGTGCGCGCCCATGTCAGAACACCTCCACATCGTCGTCGGCCAGCGGCTCGTGATTCGCCACGCTCACCCCCGGCGAAAGTGGCGAATCCGGCGAAAACCCTTGCGGCGCAAGGCTTGCAGCATGGCGAACGGCTGGCGAAAAGTGGCGAATGGCTGGCGAAGGATCGGCATGGCGCGCTGGCGATTCGCCATCTTTCGCCACGTCTTCGCCACGCGCGAAGCCTTGGCAGTCAAGGCTTTTCGCCGCTTTCGCCGCTTTCGCCGCAGGTGGCGAAGGGGAATCGCCGACCACGGCCACGATGCCGTCCCGAACGCGCACCACGCCAACCTCGACCAGCCGCGCCACGGAGGCGTCGCGCGCCTCGGCGTTGCGCAGCGCGCGCGGCCCTTGCCGGATGATCTCGGTGTTGCTGGCGCGCGCACCAGGCCGATCCAGCAGCCAGCGCAGCAGCGTCATGGCGTGGTCGGCGGCCTTGTCGCGCTGGCGGCGGCCCAGCGCCACCTGCCAGCATTGCAGGCTGTAGGCGGCCAGTGCCACGCCGTTTTGCGCATCGTCCGCGCCCACCACCGCGTGCCCACGGATGGCAGCCAGCACCCCGGCAGCTCTGGTGGCTTGCTCGGAGGCGCGCAACGCGAACGGGCGCACGTCCCATAGATCACCGCCACGCGCGGCGCGGCGCTCGCAGGTCTCGAAGAAGTCCGCCAGCACCTGCCGCGCCTCATCGCTCAGGCGCAAGACCAGGCGCTCGCCGTCCGGCTCGGGCAACGCCAGCAATTCCTCGCAGCGCGCCCACCAGCGCCGGACAACGGCGTCATCTTCCGCTCGCCAGACGTGATGGCGGCGTGGCCTCGGGGACGGCGGCCACGCCAGCAGGAAGCGCGGCCACAGCCCGATCTGCGCCAGCAGCGGATCGTGCAGGGCTTGCGTCACCGCCACCGGCTGGATCGCCAGGTGGGCGGACAGCCGCAGCCCGCTACGCTCGAATCGACCGCCACCAGCGCGCAGCACCGACAAGTCCCCCCGATCCCACAAGCTGCACAGCGCGGCGGCGGTCTTGGATCGGTTCTCATCAGCGAACCCATGCCCAGCCAGCACGGCGGCGCCTTCCGTGCTGAACACAGCCTGCGCCGCCACGCCTTCGTTGTAGGCGCGCCGCAGGCCCTCCACTGTCATGTCTGAGCACAGCCGGTGCGGCGCGGTCGGCGGCTCCGGCGCCGGCTCGCCTTTCCTGCGGCCGCCCAGCGCGGCCTCGTGGTCGCGCATGGCTTGCCGGTAGGTCTCGTTTGCCTGCCGCTGCCAGCGGTGCAGCGCCGCGCCGACGATGCGGTCGGACACGTCCTTTCCGGCCCCCGAGACGGCCACCGTCAGCGCGAACAGCGACAGGGGACGGCGGTCGCCATCGATGGTTTCGACGTCCCAGTGGATCGAAGCCAGCAGCGCCGACGTCGCCAGCAAACCATTGCCGACGATGGCGACCTCGACCTGCTTTCCGTCGGCAATGGCGCGACATACCCCGGCCAGCGGCCCCAGCGCCTCGACGGGGTAGCGCGGCATGGCGTCGCCGATGTCCGGCTCCAGGCGCTGGCGCGCGGCCTCAAGGATGGCGTCGCGGTCAAGATCCACGGCGTCATCGTCCGCCACCGCCGCGGCGTCCTCGGGCTGCAACGGCGGCAGCACGCGCTCGATTTCGCCAAGGGCCTCGGCGTCCAGGCGGGCGCGCAGGGCCTGCAAACGATCGAAGTCATCGCGGCGCATACCCATCCTCCCGCGAGTCGCACACGCGCAGGATGCGCGCGGCGGCGGCCAGCAGCGCATCTTTCACGGCGGTCTCGATCACCCCGATTCGGCAGGCGCGCGCAGCCTCTTGCGCGATCAGCAACGCATCGCTGCGCAACAACGTCAGCGCATCGGCTGCCGACAGCCCTGCCGGGCGGCGGTCGCGGCGAACAGGTGGGGCGGTCGGGTCGTCAACCCAAGCGCCCAAGACTCGGGCAGCGGTCACGAAGTCGTCATCGGTCAGCCACCGGTGCAGGCTCAGCACGTCGCCACCACTGCCGCAGCCGGCCATGCAGCACCAGCTGCTGGCTTCGACGTTGATCCGCAGGCTCCATCCGCCGTGCCGCGGACACTTGAACGTCCGCCATTGGCCCCGGCGCTCGCGCGGGCCTTCGATGCCGTGCTCGGCGCAGTAGGTCAAGGCATCCGGCAGCCGCTCGCGATCGAACCGGCCACGGTGGCCAGCGGGCAGCACCCCGCCAGCGCGTTCGTAACGCTCGGCGGCTCCGGCCAGCTGCTGCGGCCAGTCGGCGGGCAGGGTTAGCAGCGTCGCGGCGCGGGTCGCGTCAGCCAGCATGGTGCATTTCCCGCGCAATGCCCAGCCCGGCCGCATCGGCGGCCAGCGCTTCGATGTCGCTCCCCGCCTTTTCGGTCAGCGCAACCAGGCGGTCAAGCGCCAGCAGCCCGGCTTTGGCTGCCGCTTGCAGGTCTGCGGCACTTGCGACGCAATCTGGGGTGCCGATTCCAACGGCGAGGTTTTTCTTTTCGGGCTCCGCGCTCATTTGCTGCCCTCCCGCGCCAGGCGCAGCACCTCATCAGTCCGCCAGCCTAGACGGCCGAAAACCCGCACGGGCCGAATGGGGCCGCACTCCAAGGCTGCCCATTTGCGCAGCGTTTGCGGTTTCCGGCAAAGGATTGCTGCCGCCTCGTTCGTGTTCAGGAGCGGGCGGGCACGCGGGTCAATTGCGGGGGCATCGTTTGGCGTCATTTCTGAGCTCCGTCGATCGGTGTTGACGGAGCGCAGTTTCCCAGCTTGGCGACGTCTGGAATAGATGGGCAAGTTCAAAAAACCCACCCCTCGAAAGGGGTGGGGGGTGGATGGGTGGGGTAGCGGGCGAGGCAGAAAAACCGCCCGGCCCAACGGGGCAAAGCCCCTCGCTCCTAGGGGAAACCCAGAAAAACAGGGGGTGGACGGGTTAGGGTTTGGGGGTGGGTGGGTTCGCTCGTGAGGGGGTTTTTGGAGCCCCTCCGCCAAGTTCCCAGTTGGCGACTTTCGCGCACTCTTCCATCGCCTGATTGATGGGGTTGCCCTCGTCATCGGTCAGGCCAAACTGCGCCGCGTGCTCCCGTAGCCATTTTTCAAGCGCCTGTCTGGGGCTTCTCCCCGCCGGGTCAGTCGTGGCTTGCCATGCTGAAACTGCCGCAGCCAGCTTGGGGGCATAGCGGGGATGCTTCGGATCCATGTAATCAGGTGTGCCGGTTGTCGCCGGGAAGAAAAAGCCGGTGCGGATGCCACGGCTTGAAAGCCATTCGACCAACGAATCTCGATCGACGCTTGACCTGTCTATGTCCGTTGTCCCCTCGATTTCGCCGCATTCGCGCCCGTTGATGTCACGTTCAAACAAGGGAACGTGCACGCCTTTGATTCTCCCGCTACGTAACGCGGCACAAATTCCATGTTTCGCCGCCTCATAGCCTCGGGGGCGCTCGTGAACCGCCCAAACTTCGCAATTGCTCCCAGTCTTAGATGCAGGGTCAACCCCAACAATCAATAGTGCTGCCTGCCTGACTGTCAACTCATTGGGCAATCGCCAGTAGTCCGAAATTTCTTCGTCTAAATAAAAGTCGCTCATCTCCGCTCCCTGTAGCGCCCGGTGGAGTCAATAATCAAGTGCAACACCCCTGATCTGCCCTGCACTCGACCCTGCCGCCGTCCCATGGGAACCCACTACCAGCACCTGAGCGCCGAAGAGCGCGCCACCATCATGATCATGCTGCAGCAGGGCTGCTCGGCTCGCAGCATTGCCCGCACGCTGCAACGCTCGCCGTCGACGATCACGCGCGAGATCCGGCGAGCGCTGGACTGGCCGCAGCGCGCGGCCTTCGTGCCGGCAGGCAGCAGCTGCACCTACGATGCGCGGGCAGCCGGCGCGCGTGCCTGCGCGATGCGGCTCAAGCGACGACGCCGTCCCAAGCTTCGCGAGGATGGGGTGCTCTTCGGGGTGGTGCACCACTTTCTGCTGGAGGGCTGGTCGCCGTCTCAGATTGCCGGCACACTCAGGCGCATGTGGCCCGACGATCTGCATCGCCGCGTCTCGCACGAGACCATCTACAACTGCATCTACGCGATGCCGCGCGGGGAGCTGCGCAAGGAACTCATCGCCTGTCTGAGGCGTGCGCAAGCCAAGCGCATGCCGCGCTCGCGTGGCCAAGACCGAAGGGGCCAGCTGCCCGAGGCCGTCAGCATCCACCTGCGTCCGCCCGAGGCCAACGACCGGGCTTTCCCCGGGCACTGGGAGGATGACCTCCTCAAGGGGGTGACCTCCTCAAGGGGGCGGCCAACCGCTCGGCGGTCGGGGTGTTGGTGGAGCGCAGCTCGCGTCTGGTGATGCTGGCCAAGCTCAAGGACGCCACGGCAGCCTCGGCCTTGGAGGGCTTCACTGCCAAGCTGCGCAGCATCGCTGAACCGATGCGCAAGACCCTGACCTACGACCGCGGCAAGGAGATGGCGCGCCACCCCGAACTGACGGAGGCTACCGGCATCCGGGTCTACTTCTGCGACCCGCGCAGTCCGTGGCAGCGGGGCAGCTGCGAGAACATCAACGGCCTGCTGCGCCAGTACCTGCCCAAGGGTACGGACCTGTCGGCCTACAGCCAGGAAGAGCTCGATGCGATCGCCGACCGGCTCAACAACCGCCCGCGCGCCATCCACGGCTTCTACCCCCCGATCGCCGTCTACCAGGCCATGCTGGAGAAGGTCACCCAAACCAGCCACTCCCTTCAGTGATTCCACCGTTGCACTTGGTGCTTGATACCGCCCCCCGAAAAGAAGCCAGCGCCGCCAGGTCAGGGTGTCCCGGTTTTCGCCCTCGGGGATCAGCCGGGGGCTAGGCGTGGCGTCAAACTCAAACCCGCTTCAACTCGATCACATCCGTTGCGGCGACCAGTTTGTCTGGGTAGTCGCCCACCGCTGCATCATGTCGAGCCGTTGTTTCAGGTAGGTCGTTCGGTTGTAAGCCCGCCCGCGGGCATCCTCCTCGACCGAGTGGGCCATCAGCTCAGCCCGGGCGCGCAGGTTGGCGGCCTGCACGGGTGAATGGGGCAGCGCATCCCAGACGCTGGCGTAGGTCTCGGCGGTCATGTTCGCTGGTCTTGCCACAGCGCGGCCATCATGCGGCCAGCGGCTCGCCCTTGCGTAGCGGCTCGATCGCAGGCTGGCGGCGCTTGGATGCGCGCCATAGGTCGTATTGCGTTTGCAGCCCCAGCCACAGGTCGGGGGACGTGCCCAGCCAGCGCGCCAGCCGCAGCGCCATCGATGCCGACACCCCGGCGCGTCCGTTCAGCAGCTTGGACAGGGTGACACGATCCACGCGCAAGGCCTGCGCAGCCTGGGTGACAGTCATTCCCTCAGGCAGCCATTCTTTCAGCACCTCGCCCGGGTGCGGCGGGTTGTGCATGCGGGTGGCGCTCATGATGCGGTCTCCTAGTGGTAGTCCTGATAGTCCACAACCTCGGCGTCCGTGCCGACGAACCGAAACGTCAGCCGCCAGTTGGCATTGACCCAAACGGCCCAGTGTCCGGCCAGGTCGCCGGTGAGCGGGTGCAGCCGCCAGCCTGCCGCGTCCATATCGGCGGGGCCGGTGGCGTTGTCCAGCGCAGCCAACATGACGCGCAGCCTGCCCGCGTGGTGGGGCTGGATTCCGGCCTTGCTGCCGGTGCGGAAAAACGCCTCCAGTCCGCGGTGCCGGAACGATCGGATCACGGGTCGATTGTTGCGTGTGGCGCTACGCTTGTCAACGCGGTCATCATGCGGCTGCCGCGCTTTTTTCGCTGCGTTCGACCCCTAGCCGAAGCCCCAAGGCCTTCAGGACGGCCAGCAGGGTTTTGAGCGTGGGGTTGCCGCGCGCGCTCAGCGCTCGATAAAGGCTCTCACGGGAAAGCCCTGTTTCTTGGGCAATGGCGCTCATACCTTTGGCTTCCGCGTAGCAGCGCAGCGTGGTCAGCAGCGCTTCGCGTCCGCCAGGCTGTTGCGCTTCAGCCAGGGCCGCCGACAGCAGCTCTGCGGCAAAGGCGGGATCGTCGCGCATCAGCGCGATAAGGGTTTCGTCGTGAGGGCGGTCGGGGCGGCTCATGTCCGGTTCCTCGCTTGCCAGTCTTGCCAGTAACCCAGGGCTGTGTCGATGTCGGCTTGCTGGGTGCGCTTGTCTCCGCCGACCAGCAGCAGGATCAGACGCTTGCCCGCGCGGGCGTAATAGACGCGATAGCCCGGCCCGTGGTCGATCCTCAGCTCCCAAACCCCGCCATCCAGCGGCTTGCAGTCGCCGAAGTTGCCGCCTTGCATCCGCAAGACACGGGCCACAATCCGGGCGCGGGCTTGCCGGTCAGCCAAGCGCTCCAGCCAAGCCTGGTAAGGACTGCGGCCTTCGGGTGTCAGGTAATCGACAAGCTCCCACACAGCTCAAGTGTAGCCTATAAGTCACAGCCAGGTAAGCGTCACTGCGGCGCTCATGATGCGGCCTCGATCGGCACGCGCAGGAACTGTGCGCGCACGTCGGCGGGCAGCGCGAGCAGCTCCGCTTCGGGTTCGGGCAGCAGCTCCATCGTCCAAGTCATGAAGGCATCGCGCTTTTGCTATATCGTCACGCCACCACGCGCAGCCGCTGCACTGCCTCGGCGCTGGGCTGCTCGATCCCGGCTTGCTCCAGAATCCACGCCTCGATCTTGACGTGCCACTTCGCCAGCAAGTCCAAGGGCCGCACGGTGTAGTACTTTTCGGCGGTGGCGCTGGGCTTGTGGCCCATGATCTGCGCCACCACGCCTACGGGCACCTCGACCCACTCGGACAAGCTCTTGAAAGAACGGCGCAGGCCGTGCAGGGTGACGGGCGGGACGCCTGCCAGCGTGCAAACCCGGGTGGCAGCGTGATTCGGCGGCGCAATGGGGCCTGCGGCCTTGCCGCTCATGAAAACGTAGGGGCCGCGGCGGGGAAGGCCCGCCAGCAGCGCGGCCACGTAGGGCGTCAAGGGAATGACGCGCTCGCCTTCCACCTTGTCGCGGATGGTCAGGCTCTTCCATTGGAATTCCACGTCCGACCAGCCCAGCCGCAGCAGCTCGCCGGGGCGCGCGCCGGTCAGCAGCAGGGTTTGGAGATAGGCCGCTATGACTGGCTCTTGCTGGAGCACGGCCTTGAACCACGGGCGCAGTTGCTCGCGTTGCAGGGCGTCTTTCTTGGCGTTGGGGCGACCCAGCGCCTCGCGGGCCTTGCGGCTCTTGGCGGGGTTGCCATCGGCGGGCAGGGCGTGCCGGTATTGCGGATGTTCAGCGCACCAGTTCAAGAAAGCCCGCAGCATTCGATGCGCCAGCTGCGCCACCGCGCGGCGCTCGGTAGCTTGGCGCTGCGCCCATGCCTCCACCGCCTGGGTGGTCAATTGCGCCAGCGGTCGGCTCAGCAGCCCGCGCAAGGGGCCTGGTGCGGTCAGGCCAGCGCCTCGCTTTTTGGGCGCTCCACCGGCTTGCACCATCTTGAGGTGGTCTTGGTAGTGCCGCTCGCCCCATGCCCCGCGTCGGTCCAGGCAGTACTGCTCCCATGCTGTCAGCGCGGGCACCTCAGCAGCCAGGCGGCGCTGGCGCTCGGCTTCTGCGGCTTGCCGCTGGCGGCGGGCCTCCTCACGTGGGTCGATACCCTTGTCAATCAAGGTGGCAAGCTCGCGGGCACGAGCTCGGGCGGCGTCCAGCGTCCAAGTGCCGGGGTCGCCGATGGTCAGTCGCACCGTGCGGCCATTAAGTCGGCTCTCGAACACATACGCTTTTGCGCCGCTGGGGGTCGCCCTCAAGGCCAGGCCTGGCGCGTCGGTGTCGTGTAGGAAGCTCTGTTGTTTGCCGGCCTCGCATGCAAAGGCACTCACCCTGGCAGCCGTCAGCCGCACTCGCTTGGTCACCGCCCGCTCCCCCGCCAGACTGCCTACACGGTAGTCATGTAGGCACCATGTAGGCAAATTCGCTCAAAAACCAGGCATTTCAATCAACACTTGCTGCACCGCAGCATCGGCGCAACACGTTGATTTTTATGTATTCTATCAATACAAAGCAACGGAGGTCAACACCCTATGTAGGGTACTCTTAATCCGTAGGTCGTAGGTTCGAATCC
Organism: Tepidimonas sp.; assembly: GCA_025054905.1. Classification (GTDB taxonomy): domain Bacteria; phylum Pseudomonadota; class Gammaproteobacteria; order Burkholderiales; family Burkholderiaceae_C; genus Tepidimonas. The sequence goes on along the minus strand of JANWZF010000066.1, from coordinate 235 downwards.
TACAGGACCCACCAAGCTTAGCTTGGCGTTGCGTTCGTTCCAGCACCGCGGGCGTTTGGGTCGGCTGGCTCAGTCGTTGGTTAGCTGTTCGGTCGCGCCAGTGCTCCATTCGGACAGCAGCGCCTCGGCCTGCTGCAGCACCGTCTGGACAGCAGCGTCTTGCAGGTCGGGCGGGTAGCCGTACTTGCGCAGGATGCGCTTGACCAGCACGCGCATGCGGGCGCGGGCTGATTCA
>JANWZF010000061.1 GCA_025054905.1 Tepidimonas sp. | reverse complement strand
CGGCGCACTGGACTGCGGCGCCACCACCATCACCGACGAGATGGAGATTGCCGCCGTGCACGCGATCGCCGAGCTGGCGCAGGCCGAGCAAAGCGAGGTGGTGGCGCAGGCCTACGCCGGCGAGCAGCTGGCCTTCGGGCCCGATTACCTGATTCCCAAGCCGTTCGACCCGCGGCTGATGATGCGCATTGCCCCGGCAGTGGCCGAAGCCGCGGCCCGCAGCGGCGTGGCCACGCGGCCGATCACCGATCTGGACGCCTACCGCGAGCGGCTGCAGAACTTCGTCTTCGCCTCTGGCACGCTGATGAAGCCGGTGTATGCGATCGCCAAACAGGCACGCCACAAGCGGGTGGCTTATGCCGAGGGTGAGGACGAACGCATCCTGCGCGCTGCCCAGGTGGTGGTGGATGAAGGGCTGGCGCAACCGGTGCTGATCGGCCGGCCTGCCGTCATCGCGCAGCGCATCGAACGTTTCGGTCTGCGTTTGCGCGAAGGGGTCGACTACGAAGTCGTCAACGTCGAGCACGATCACCGCTACAAGACGTTCTGGCAGGACTATCACCGGCTGATGGAGCGCCGCGGCGTCACCGAGCAGCTGGCCAAGATCGAAATGCGCCGCCGCCTGACGCTGATCGGGGCGATGCTGCTGCGCCACGGTGACGTGCATGGGCTGATCTGCGGCACCTGGGGCACGCCGCCGATGCACCTGACCTACATCGACCAGGTGATCGGTCTGCGCCCTGGGGCCAGCTGCTACGCGGCCATGAACGCGATCCTGCTGCCGGGGCGGCAGCTGTTTCTGGTGGACACTCACCTCAACGTCGATCCCACCGCCGAGCAGCTGGCCGCCATCACGCAGATGGCCGCGCGCAAGATCATGCGCTTTGGCATCACGCCCAAGGCGGCGCTGCTGTCGCATTCCAATTTCGGCTCGTCGGATGCGCCCAGCGCGGTCAAGATGCGCCAGGCGCTGGCGATCCTGCGCGAGCAGGCGCCGTGGCTGGAGGTCGACGGCGAGATGCATGGCGATGTCGCGCTGGATGCGGCGATGCGCCAGGCCATCATGCCGCGCAGCACCCTCACTGGGGCGGCCAATCTGCTGGTCTGCCCCAACATCGATGCGGCCAACATCGCCTACAACCTGCTGAAGACCGCCGCCGGCGGCGGCATCGCGATCGGCCCGATGCTGCTGGGCGTGGCCAAGCCGGTGCACATCCTGACCGCCAGCTCCACCGTGCGGCGCATCGTCAACATGACCGCGCTGACGGTGGCCGAGGCCAACGTCGGTCCACGGGCGGTGACGGCCGCCGCGGCGCCCTGAGCCCATGCGCAAGCCTTGCGGAACACAAAATCCCAGTTCTGTCAAGGTCTTGTCAGACGGCCGTGGTTGCGGCACACTTGCGCCCTTGTTTTGAGGGTTTTCCCCGAGGCAGGAGCAGGTGCTGGGCATCCGATGGGGCCGCCAGCTGGCCCGGTTCGCGCTGGGTTGCGTCGCGCTGGGGCTGGTGGCGTTGGCGCTGGCGCGTGCGCCCCAGGACGGCGACACCGTCGCGCTGAGCCAGCTGCCGCGCGAAGCGCAGCAGGTCATGCAGCTGATCCGCCAGGGGGGCCCGTTTCCTTACGAAAAGGACGGTACGGTGTTCTTCAACCGCGAGCGTCTGCTGCCACCGGCCAAGCGCGGCTACTACCGCGAGTACACGGTGCCCACGCCGGGCCTGCCGCACCGCGGGCAGCGGCGCATCGTCTGCGGGGGTTGGACGCCCACCGTCCCCGAAGCCTGTTACTACACGGCCGACCACTACGCGAGTTTCCGCCGCATCGTGCCGTGATGGCCGCGTCGCCGTCGCGGACCCCCCGTCCGGGCGGCAGCGCCTTCGCACCCTACCGCTCTTCAACCGCATCGTCATCATGGAACAGCCGCTGCGCAACGTCCGACCCAACATCGTCCAGTCGATCCGCGCATTCACGGTCAAAGACCTGCAGGCCGCCGCCGAGGCGCTGGGCCATCACTTCCTGTACGCCAACCTGG
>JANWZF010000049.1 GCA_025054905.1 Tepidimonas sp. | reverse complement strand
GTGTGCCAGAAACGGTGGCCGGGGCGGTTCTCCTCCTCCCTCCCTCCTCCTGTTGTCCCGGCCGCTGCTTCGCGGTCTTTTTTTCGTTCGCACTCAGGCCGGCGGCAGCGTTTCGGCAAAGCTCGGCCGCTGCATCAGCCGCTCGTGCAGGCGGGCCAGGTTCGGGTAGGCGCTGCGCCAGTCGATGCTTGGGAAGCGGAAGTCCAGGTAACCCAGCGCCACCCCGACGGCGATGTCGGCCAGCGACAGGTGCACGCCGTGGCAGTGCGCGCGGTCGCCCAGCCCCAGGCTCATCGCCTTTAGCGCGCGCTGCACCGCGGCCAGCTGGCGATCGATCCAGGCCTGGCTGCGTTCGTGCGCAGCCCGCCCGGTCCAGACCTGCTCCATGCGCGCGGCCACCGCGGCATCCAGCACGCCGTCGGCCAGCGCTTCCCAGGTCTTGACCTCGGCGCGCTCGCGTCCGCTGGATGGAATCAGCTTGCCCACCGGCGACAGCGTATCCAGGTATTCGACGATGACGCGCGAGTCGAACACCGCCTCGCCCCCCTCCATGACCAGGCACGGGACTTTGCCTAGCGGGTTGGCCTCGGTCACCGGGCTGTCGGGGGCCCACGGGTCGGCCTGCTCGAACTGGAAATCGAGCTTTTTCTCGGCCATGACGATGCGTACCTTGCGCACGTAGGGGCTGGTGAGGCTGCCGATGAGCTTGAGTTTCATGGTCATGTGGGGCGGGTCGAGGCGCTGCGGCCATCCCGATGGAACAGCAGCGCCGGGATGTTGATTGTAGAGAGGAGAGGCTGGCCGGCAGCGGCGGCCTTCCACCTTCGGCTGTGGCGTCGGTATGCGGGCAGGCGCCTACAATCGGGGCCACTATGCAAGCCCCCGCTGACGCCTCCCTTGCCACGCCGGATGCCGCGCTGACCGCGCTGTCGCCCCTGGATGGCCGCTACGCCGCCAAGCTCGCGGCTTTGCGGCCGATTTTTAGCGAATTCGGCTTCATGCACCGGCGCGTGCAGGTGGAGCTGACGTGGTTGGAGCGCCTGAGCGACCTGGGCCTGCCGGAGTTTCCACCGCTGTCGGCGGCGGCGCGTGCGCATCTGCGCCGCGTGGTGCGGGATTTTTCGCCGGCCGATGCGGCGGCGATCAAGGCGATCGAACAAACCACCAACCACGACGTCAAGGCGGTGGAGTACTGGATCCGCGGGCACGCGCCTCTGGGCGTGCCGGGGGTGTTTGCGGGCTGGCCCGAGCTGCAGCGCGCCGGCGAGTTCGTGCACTTTGCCTGCACCAGCGAAGACATCAACAACACCAGCCACGCGCTGCAGCTGCAGGCGGGCCGCGCGGTGCTGCTGCAGGGGCTGGATGCCATCATCGAGCGGCTGCGCGCGCTGGCGCACGCCTGGGCCGACCAGCCGATGCTGTCGCGCACGCACGGCCAGACCGCCAGCCCCACCACCGTCGGCAAGGAGCTGGCCAACGTGGTGGCGCGCCTGCAGACGGCGCGCGAGCGCATTGCCGCCGTGCCGCTGCGTGCCAAGATGAACGGCGCGGTGGGCAACTACAACGCGCACCTGGCCGCCTATCCGGACGTGGACTGGGAGGCGTTTGCGCGCAGCGTCGTGGAGACCCCAGCGCCGGGGCCCGAGACGCCGGTGGACGCACCGATCGGCCTGGGCCTGACCTTTCAGCCCTACAGCATCCAGATCGAGCCGCACGACTACATGGCCGAGCTGTTCGATGCCATCGCGCGCAGCAACACCATCCTCGTGGACCTGGCGCGCGACGTCTGGGGCTACATCAGCCTGGGCTACTTCAAGCAAAAGCTCAAGGCCGGCGAGATCGGCTCCTCCACGATGCCGCACAAGGTCAACCCGATCGACTTCGAAAACGCCGAAGGCAACCTCGGCCTGGCCAACGCGCTGCTGCGCCACCTGAGCGAGAAGCTGCCGATCAGCCGCTGGCAGCGCGACCTGACCGACTCCACCGTGCTGCGCAACATGGGCGTGGCGCTGGGCTACGCGGTGCTGGCGCATCAGGCGCTGCTGACCGGGCTGGGCAAGCTGGAGCTCCACGAGCCGGCGCTGGCGGCCGACCTGGACGCGGCCTGGGAAGTGCTGGCCGAGCCGATCCAGACCGTCATGCGCCGCTATGGCGTGCCCGGGGCGTACGAGCGGCTCAAGGACGCCACGCGGGGCCAGCGGGTCACGCGCGAGGCGCTGCACGCGCTGATCGACGACCTGCCGATTCCCGCACCGGAAAAGGCCCGCCTGCGCGCGCTGACGCCGGCCGGCTACACCGGCAAGGCTGCCGAGCTGGCGCGGCGGATCTGAAGGGGGGCTGCAGCTGGCCGCCGCTGGGCCTGCGGCGGCCTGGAGCTCAGGGCCGGCTGGGGGCAGGCGGTTGCCCGGCTGGTTCGGCGCTGACCGCGGCGGCGCGGCGCTCCACCGCACGCTCGGCGTACACGGTGAAGCGCAGCGCATCGCCTTCGCGCAGGATGCGGCGCCAGACGGCGCGCTTTTCTCCCGGGCTCATCGCTGGCCAGCGCGTCACCTCCTCGTGCGTGCGCCCGCAGCCCTTGCACACCGCATCGCCCTGGTTGGTCGAGCAAATCGCGATGCACGGGGTGTCGGGGGTGGTGTCGTACCAGACCTTCCACGCCTGCCAGGCCGCGCGCGGCATCGTGTGCTCGTCGGCTTCTTCTTCGCCGTAGTGGATCAGCAGCGCATACACCTCGGCCAGCGCACGCAGCGGCGCCGGCAGCGTCACGCCGTCGGGCGAAGGCTGACGCTGGCGCCAGTAGTTGATCGCAGCTTCGATGTCGGTGATGTGGATCCCAGCCATGGGCGCGTCGGTGGGCAAACCTCAGGTGCAAACGTCGTGGGGCAGCGCATGATAGCGGGCCGGCGGTGAGGATGAGGCCAAAAATTTCATATATGGCATGGTAGACTTCGCGCCCCATGACCACCCTGAACGTGGCGGTGCCGCTGGCGCCCACCGATGAACAGCGGCAGCGCCTGCAGGCGCTGCAGCGTGCCTTCGCGCGCGCCTGCAACCTGCTGGCACCGGTGGTGCAGCAGCACCGCTGCTGGAACCGCGTGGTGCTGCACCACCTGGCCTATCGGCAGCTGCGCCAGGCCATGCCTGAGCTGGGCTCGCAACTGGCCTGCAACGCCATCTACTCGGTCTGCCGCGCTGCGCGGCTGGTGTACCAGCATCCGGCCAGCCCGTTTCACGTTCAGCGGCTGGGTCAGCGTCCGCTGCCGCTGTTGCGCTTTGCGGACGCGTGCCCCGTTTACTTCGACCGCCACACCCTCAGCCTGCGCCGCGGTGGCGTGTCGATGTTCACACTGGATGGACGGCTGCGGTTCGATCTGCAGCTGCCCGACCAGTTGGTGCAAGCCTTCGGTCGGCTACGCCTGCGCGAAATCGTGCTCACGCAGGCCACGCCCACGGCCTACACCTTGACCTTCACGCTGGTCGATCCCCACGAGAGTGGCCCCGACGAGTCCCACCCCGAGCTGCACGTCCAGTCCCAGACGGCCGGCGAGGGCTTGGCCGTCTGGCCCGATTATCTGCAAGTGGAACCTGCTGCCCATGTCCATGCCTGATGCCGCCGCGGCCCGCCCAGCCAACCTGGCCGCCGCTTTGCAACCGTTGTGGCCGCTGGTGCGGCGAGCCTGGGGCTTTGCCGCTGTGGCCTGCATCCTGGTGCTGGCGCCCACCTTTTACATGTTCGAGGTCTATGGCCGCGTCGTCAACAGCCGCAATGCCACCACGCTGCTGATGCTGACCCTGGCCGTGATGCTGGCCTATGCCGTCATGGAGTGGCTCGAATGGGCGCGCAGCGAAATCATGCGCGATGCCGGTGCCTGGTTCGACCGCCAGCTGGCCCCGCGCATCGTGGATCTGATCCACGAGATGAACCTGCGCCGGCTCGGGGCCGGCAGTGTGCAGCCGATGGTCGACTTGCGCACGGTGCGCGACTTCTTCCATCAGCCCGCCATTGCCGCGGCGATGGAGGCGCCGCTGGCCCTGTTGTTTTTGCTGATTTTGTTCGCGCTGCATCCGGTGCTGGGCTGGGCCGGCTTGATCGGTGCGGCCATTCAGGTCGGTTTGGCCTGGTGGAACGAGCGCATCACCCAGCCACCGCTGAGCGCGGCCAACCGCGCCGCGATTGCCGCCCAGCAAACCGCCGATGGCATGTTGCGCAACGCCGAAGTGGTCGAAGCCATGGGGATGCTGCGTGGCCTGCGCCAACGCTGGTGGCAATTGCAGCAGGAATTTTTGTCGCTGCAGGCGTTGGCCTCCAACCGCGCAGGGGTGTTTGCGGCGCTGACCAAGTGGATCCAGATCGTGTGGTCGTCGCTGCTGCTGGGGCTGGGGGCCTGGCTTGTGCTGGAAAACACGCTACCCGGCGGGGCGGCGATGATGATCGTCGGCTCCGTGCTCGGGGGGCGCGTGCTGGCGCCGTTGGTGCAGCTGGTGACGCAATGGCGCTCCGTCATCACCGCGCGCGATGCGTGGAAGCGCCTGGATCAAATGCTGCAGCAGCTGCCGCCGGCACCGCCGGCCATGCCACTGCCGCCCCCGCGGGGGCACCTCAGTGTCGAGGGCGTGGTCGTGCCCGCGCCGGGGGCGCAGGCACCGATCCTGCGCGGAGTCAGCTTCGCCCTGCAGCCCGGTGAGGTGCTGGCCGTCGTGGGGCCTTCGGGCGCGGGCAAGACCACCCTGGCGCGTACCCTGGTCGGGCTGTGGCCGTCGCTGGCGGGCAAGGTCCGGCTCGATGGCGCCGACGTGTTTGCCTGGCGCAAGGACGAGCTCGGCCCCCACCTCGGCTATCTTCCCCAAGGGGTCGAGCTGCTGGAAGGCAGCATCGCCGACAACATTGCACGTTTCGGCACGGTGGATCTGCGCCGCGTGCGGGAGGCCGCGCAGCGCGTCGGTCTCGACGAATTCATCATGGCCCTGCCCAACGGCTACGACACCGAAGTCGGCCCCGACGGCCTGACCCTGTCCGGCGGGCAGCGCCAGCGCGTGGCCCTGGCCCGTGCGCTCTATGGCGACCCAGTGCTCGTGGTGTTGGATGAACCCAACTCCAGCCTGGACGAAGCGGGCGATCTGGCCCTGGCCCAGGCCATCCAGACGCTCAAAGCGCGCGGCACCACCTTCGTCGTGATGACGCACCGCACCAGCATCCTGCCGGTGGTGGACAAGATGCTGGTGCTGGTCGACGGCGCCGTGCGTGCCTTCGGTCCGCGCGATGAGGTGCTGGCGGCCCTGCGCGGGCAGACGGCCCCCGGATCGGCTTCCAACACCGTGGCCCCCTCCGATGCGGCCGCCTCCCAAGGGGTCAGCGCATGACAGCGTCGCACACCACCTCCACCGCCACCACCACCTCCTCCGCCTCTGCCTCGATGAGCGAGCTGCGCCGCACCCTGTGGGCCTTTCGCCGGGAGTTCTACGCCGTGGGCCTGTTCAGCATGGTGGCCAACGTGCTGATGCTGACCCCCACGCTGTACATGCTGCAGGTCTACGACCGCGTGCTGCTCAGCCGCAGCGAGCTGACGCTGCTGGCCGTCTCGCTGTTGGCGCTGCTGCTGTTGGGCATCATGGCGCTGGCCGAATGGATGCGCTCGCGCGTGTTGGTGCGGGTGGGCATGCGCATCGACGATGTGCTGAGCAACCGCATCTTTCAGGCCTCCTTCGATGCCAGTCTCGGCCCCAACGAGGCGCGCCAGGGCCGCGCGTTTGCCGACCTCACCGAGCTGCGCCAATTCATGACGGGCAACGGCGTGTTGGCCTTCTTCGACCTGCCCTGGGTGCCGATCTACGTCGCGGTGCTGTTCATCATGCACCCTCTGTTGGGCTGGCTGGCCGTGGGCTTTGCCGTGGTGCAGGCGGCGCTGGCGTGGTGGGGGCACCGTGCGGCGCTGCAACCCACCCACGCGCTGCAGCAGCTGCAGGCCGACGAAAGCCGCTTTTTGCAGGCCAAGCTGCGCAACGCCGAGGTGGTGCAGTCCATGGGCATGCTGCCAGGCCTGAAGGCGCGCTGGCAACGCCGCCACGACGACGTGCTGGCGCAGCATCAGCGGGTGCACGCGCGCTCCCACCGCGTCAGCGCCTTCAGCAAGTTCGTGCGCTATTGCCAGCAATCGTTCATGCTGGGTGCGGGGGCTTTGCTGGTCATCCGCGGCGAGCTGACCCTGGGGGCGATGATTGCGGCCAGCGTGCTCGCAGGCCGTGCCCTGGCGCCCATCGACATGCTGGTGGCCACCTGGAAAGGCTTCCTGAGTGCGCGCATGGCCTTTCAGCGCCTGGAACAGCTGCTGCAGCGCCATCCCCCGCGCGAAACCGCGTTGCGCCGCGTCGCGCCGCAAGGCCGGCTCGTGTTGCGCGGGGTGGTGGCCACCGCCGCCGGACGCGCCGAGCCCATCCTCCGAGGCATCGACCTGCAGTGCGACCCCGGCACCATCACCGTCGTCATGGGGCCCTCGGGCTCGGGCAAGTCCACCCTGGCGCGTGTGGCGTTGGGCATCTGGCCCCAGGTGCAGGGCGAAGTGCTGCTGGATGATCTGCCGCTGGACGGCTGGAACCGCGCCGAGCTGGGCCCCTACCTGGGCTACCTGCCGCAGGACATCGAAGTCTTCGACGGCACCATCGCCCAAAACATCGCCCGCATGGACGAACCCGATGCCCTGGCGGTGGTGCGTGCCGCCCAAGCCACCGGGCTGCACGCCACGATCCTGCGCTTTCCCAAAGGCTACGACACGCCCATGGGCGAGGCCGGCCAGCTGCTGTCGGGCGGGCAGCGCCAGCGCGTGGCGCTGGCGCGCGCCTTGTACGGCCAGCCACGCCTGATCGTGCTGGACGAGCCCAACGCCAACCTGGACGACGCGGGTGAAGCCGCCCTGCAGCAGGCCCTGCAGGCGCTCAAGGCCGATGGCCGCACCGTGCTGGTGATCTCGCACCGGCCCGGGGTGCTGGCCGTGGCCGACCGTGTCGTGCTGATGCGCGACGGCCGCATCCAGCTGCAAGGCCCGCGCGATCACGTGCTGGCCCAGCTGCGCGCTGCGGCCAGCACGACTGCGGCCGTGGCCCATGCGGGCGTGCGCCCAGCCGCCGCCTAACCCCTGATCCGAACCTCGACGCCCGACCTGACCCAACCATGTCCTCCATGAACAAGGCTTTACCTCCCACGGCCGCCTCTGGCGCCTTGCCTGCCGGCCCCGAGGCGACCGACGCCGGCGCCGTGCCCCGTCCCGCCAGCCGCGCCACCCGCTGGGGCGTGCTCGCCCTGCTGCTCGGCTTTGGTGGATTTCTCGCCTGGGCCGCGCTGGCCCCGCTGGACGAAGGGGTACCCGCCCACGGCACCGTGGCCATCGACACCAAGCGCAAGGCCGTGCAGCATTTGAGCGGCGGCATCGTGCGCCAGGTGCTGGTGCGCGAGGGCGACCTGGTCCAGGAGGGCCAGCCCCTGATCCTGCTCGACGACAAGGTTGCCCGTGCCAACTACGAGTCGGTGCGCCAGCGCTACCTCGGCTTGCGCGCCATGCAAGGGCGGCTGCTGGCCGAACAAAGCGGCAGCGCCACCATCACCTGGCACGAGGACCTGCTGGCCGCACGCGACGACCCCTGGATTGCCGCCCAGATGCAGGCCCAACAACAACTGCTGCGCTCGCGCCGCGACGGCCTGCAGGCCGAGCTGCGCGCCATCGAGGAAGCCATCGAAGGCCAGCAGGCACTGCTGCGCGCCTACCAAGGCGTGCTGCCCAGCCGGCGCCAGCAACTGGCCCTGTTGCAGGAGGAGCTGCACAACATCACCAGCCTGGTGGCCGAAGGCTACGCGCCGCGGCTGCGCCAGAGTGAACTGCAACGCCAGGTGGCTGAGCTGCAAGCCCAGCAGGCCGAGCTGCTCGGCCAAATCGAACGCGCCCAGCGCTCGATGGCCGAGCTGCGCCAACGCGCCGTGGCGCGCCAGCAGGAGTACCGCAAAAGCGTCGAAGACGAGCTGACCCGTATCAACCTCGAAGCCCAGGCCGATGCCGAGCGCTACCGCGCCGCGCAGGCCGACCTGCAGCGCACCGAAATCCGCTCCCCCGCCACCGGCCAGGTCGTCGGCCTGATGGTGCAATCCGTCGGCGCCGTCGTCCAGCCGGGCCAAAAGCTCATGGACATCGTGCCCGAAGACGAACCGCTGCTGCTGGAAGCGCGGCTGGAGCCGCACCTGATCGCCAAAGTCCATCCCGGACTGCGCACCGACGTGCGGTTTTCCGCGTTCGCGCACGACCCCCAGCTGGTGGTCGAAGGCGAAGTCGCCTCCGTCTCGGGCGACCTGCTGGCCGACCCCCACACCGGCGTGCCGTACTACCTGATGCGCATCAAGCTGACCCCCCAGGGCATGCAAGCGCTGGGGCATCGACGCCTGCAGCCGGGCATGCCCGCCGAGGTGATCGTCAAGACCGGCGAGCGCTCGCTGCTGACCTACCTGGCCGGCCCGCTGGTGCGGCGCGTGGCCGCCAGCCTCAAGGAAGAGTGAGCCATGAACCGTCCTGCCTTTTGGCGTCGGCACTGCGCCCGGCGGCCGCGCATCCTGGGGCTGCGCCTGCTGGTGGCTGCGGCCGGCCTTGCCCTGCTGCCCACGGCGCACGCGCTGGATTTGCTGCAGGCCTACCAGCTCGCCCAGCAGCACGACGCCCGCCTGCGCGCCGCCCGCGCCGCCACCGACGCCCAGCGCGAGCGCCTGCCGCAAGCGCAAGCCCAACTGCGCCCGCAGGTCAGCTTTGCCGCCAGCCGCCTCTACAACGACCTGACGCGCACCAGCGCCAACTTCCTGGGCCAGCCGGTCACGCTCGATGAGCGCTACTGGAGCCAGAACGTCACCCTCTCGCTGCGCCAGCCCCTGTACCGGCCCGCCCTGCAGGCTGCGCTGGAGTCGGCCCAGGCCCAGGTCGCCGATGCCGAAGCCGTGCTGCGCGCCGAAGAAAACAACCTGCTGGCGCGCGTGGCGGCGGCGTATTTCGATGTCCTGCTCGCCCAGGACCAGCTCGAGCTCATCCTCGTGCAGCGGCGTACCCTGCAGACCCAGGCCGATGCGGCCCAGAAAGCCTTCGCGGCGGGCACCGGTACCCGCACGGACATCGACGACATCCAGGCGCGCCTGGACCTGCTCGGCGCCGATGAACTGCGCGCACGCCAGCAAATCGACTTTGCGCGCCGCCAGCTCGAAGTCATCACCGGCCCCTTGCCCAGCGCCCCGCGCGGCCTGGACCATGAGCGCTGGCAGCTGGCCCCGCTGCAGCCCGCCGAGCTGCAGGCCTGGCTGCAGCGAGCCGAAGACCAAAATCCCGAGCTGGCTGCCCTGCGCGCGCGGCGCGACGCGGCGGCCAAAGAACTCGAACGCGCCGCCGCCGCCCATCGCCCCACGGTGGACGCACTGGCGCAAATCACCCGCAGCGCCAGCGAAAACGTCACCACGCCCAGCTCCCGCTACACCAACCGCGCCATCGGCGTGCAGCTCAATGTCCCGCTGTACACCGGGGGCTACATCGACTCCACGGTGCGCCAGGCCCAGGCCGAGCTGACCCGTGCCGAAGAAAACCTCGAAGCCGCGCGGCGCGAGCTGGCCGTGCGCGTGGCCGAGCAGCACCGCCTGGTGCTGGAGGGCCGCCAGCGCATCGAAGCGTTGCTGCGCGCACGCGCCTCGGCCACCACCGCGCTGCGCTCCAGCGAAGCGTCGCTGCGTGCGGGCGTGCGCACCGTGCTGGACGTCCTTGACGCCCAGCAGCGCCTGCAACTCGTCGAGCGCGACTTGCGCAGCGCGCGCTACCAGACCCTGCTGGCCCAGTTGCGCCTTCTGGTTCTGGTGGGGGATGATGCAACCGCGGTCTTGACGGCCTTGGCCCACGTGGCTTTGCATACCCCTTGAGCAGACCCCGTCTGGCTGCGTCCGTGGCATCTGCGATGCGCGCTATCATCGTCGCCCCATGTTGATCCCAGTCGTTCTCTCGGGTGGGGCGGGCACGCGCCTGTGGCCCGTGTCGCGCCAAGCCCACCCCAAGCCCTTCATCCATCTGCCTGATGGAGGCACCTTGCTGGGCAAAACGTACCAGCGCGCTGCTGCGCTGAGCGGGGTCTGCGAAATCGCCACCGTCACCAACCGCGACCTGTACTTTCGTACCAAAGATGAGTACCAGGCCGCTGGCGTGCACCTGCCGGCCAGCTACCTGCTCGAGCCTGAAGGCCGCAACACCGCCCCCGCCGC
>JANWZF010000031.1 GCA_025054905.1 Tepidimonas sp. | reverse complement strand
CCATCCAGCGGGGCCCCCTGATGCACGGCCAGCCCACACGAGTCGTAACCCCGGTATTCCAGCCGCTGCAAGCCCTGCAACAGCACGCTGACGATATCGGTGCAGGCCACCGCGCCGACGATGCCACACATGAGTCACCCTCCTGGGATCGAGACGATGCGCAGTAGCATAGCGGGGCATTCGAGGAAGATCCTTTCATGAGAACCTGGTTTTCAAATGAATCTGTCATCCAGACATCTCATTGAGTCAAAATTTCTGAAATAACATTCTTATGAACGATTTTTCCATCGACGCCACCGATCTGGCGCTGCTGGACGCGCTACAGAACGACGCGAGCCTGTCCTGGCAGGCCTTGGGACAGCGCTGCGGGGTGTCGGCGCCGACCGCCCTGCGGCGCGTGCGACGCCTGCAAGCCGCAGGGCTGATCGAGCGCCAGGTGGCCATCCTGCAGCCGGATCGGCTGGCTGCGCGGCTGGGGCAGGGGCTTGTGGCCATCGTGGAAGTGACACTGGAGCGCCAGCATGCCCAAGCGCTGGACGCCTTTGAGCAGCAGGCTTGCGCCGAGCCCGCCGTGCAGCAGTGCTATCGCGTCAGCGCCGGGCCGGACTTCGTGCTGGTGGTGGCAGTGCCGGACATGGCCGCCTACCATGCCCTCAGCGAGCGCCTGTTCTGCACCGCACTGCAGGTGCGCCAAGTGAAGGCGTACTTCAGCGTACGCCGCGCCAAGGCTGATCTGCGGCTGCCGTTGCCGCGGCACTCCGCGACGGCGGCCACTGCCGATCCAGCACCGCATTAGCGCTCGTCTTTGCGTGGCCGCTGCCATCCGGCAATCGTCACCGGCTTGGCCCGCGCCACCGTCAGCGCCCCCGCAGGCGTGTCTTTCGTGATGGTGCTGCCCGCGCCGATGGTGCCGCCGGCGCCCAGTGTCACCGGCGCCACCAGCACGCAGTTGCTGCCCACGTGCACGTCATCGCCGATGACCGTGCGGTGCTTGCGCGCCCCGTCGTAGTTGGCGGTGATGCTGCCGGCGCCATAGTTGACCCGCGCCCCGACCGCGGCATCCCCCAGGTAAGCCAGGTGATTGGCCTTGGCGCCTGCAGCCAGCGTGCTGTTTTTGATTTCGACGAAGTTGCCCACGTGGACCTCGGCACCCAGCACGGTGCCGGGGCGCAAGCGCGCAAACGGACCGATGTGGCAGGCCGGCCCCACCACCACGCCAGCGCTGCCCCCGTCGATATGGGTGAACGGAGCGATCTGGGCTCCAGCCTCGATGCGCGCCTGGGCAATGACGCAATGTGCGCCGATGCGCACGCCGTCGCCCAGCTCGACGCGGCCTTCGAACACGCAGCCCACGTCAATCTCGACGTCCTGGCCGCATACCAGCTCACCGCGCACGTCCAGGCGCGCGGGGTCGGCCAGGCGTACGCCGTCGGCCATCAAGGCCTCGGCCACGCGTCGCTGGTAGGCGCGCTCCAGCGCCGCCAACTGCGCCGGGCTGTTGACGCCGGCCACCTGCAGCGCATCGTCGATGCGGTGCGCCACCACGGCCGCGCCCTCGGCCACCGCGTGCACAACGATGTCGGTGAGGTAATACTCGCCCTGGGCGTTGGCGTTGGTCAAGCGCGCCAGCCAGCGGCGCAGCCCCGCAGCGGGTGCCGCCAGAATGCCGCTGTAGACCTCGTCGATCCGGCGCTGCCCGGCATCGGCGTCCTTTTCTTCGACAATGGCACACACGCCCCCTTGGGCATCGCGCAGCACCCGCCCGTAGCCGGTCGGGTCAGGCAGGCGCACAGTCAGCAGGGCCAAAGCCCCGGGGCCAGCGGCGGCGCGCGCGCGCAGCAGCGCCTGCAGCGTGCCGGCCTCGGTCAGCGGCACATCGCCGCTGAGCACCAGCACCACCGCCTCGTCGCTGATGTGGGGCATGGCCTGTTGCACCGCGTGGCCCGTGCCGAGCTGCGGTTGCTGGCGCACCGCCTGCACCGGCCAATCGGCGGCCAGCCCCGGCAGTGCGGCTTCCACCACCTCGGCTTCATGCCCGGTGATGACCAGCACACGACGGGCGGCCAGCTGCCGCGTCAGCGCCAGCACGTGCCCCAGCAGCGGCCGCCCCGCCAGCCGCTGCAGCACCTTGGGCGTGCGGCTCTTCATGCGTGTGCCCTTGCCTGCGGCCAGCACCACCACCTCCAGCGGTGCCGTCGCCTCCCTCATCGTCGCGTCGTCCAAAGCCTGCTCCTCATGCATCGGGTTGGCCGCCGGCGCTGACACCGACGACCTGGCTGCGATTATCCTGTGCACCTTCTCAACGTCATGGCCCCACCGCGATCATGTCCGAGTCCCAGCTGCCCCCCGAGCCCACCTTGCCCTGGCCGCGCTTTGCCGTCCTGGGTGCTGGCGCCGTTGGGGGTTATTACGGCGGCCTGCTGGCGCGCGCCGGCGTGCCCGTGGTGCTGATCGGTCGGCCTGCTTTCGTGCAGGCCGTGCAGGCGCAGGGCCTGCGACTGCAGACCACCACGTTCGACGAACGCATCGAGGTGCGCGCCGCCAGCGATGCACGCGCCGCCGCGGGAGCCGACGTCGTGCTGGTGTGCGTCAAATCCGGCGATACCGAGGCTGCGGGCGTGGCGCTGCGCCCCCACCTGGGCCCCGAAACGGTGGTGCTGAGCCTGCAAAACGGCGTGGACAACGCCCAGCGGCTGGCGCGCGTGCTGGGCCGACCGGTGGTGCCGGTGGTGGTGTATGTGGCCGCCGGCGTCGAGGCCCCCGGGCACGTGCGCCACCATGGGCGTGGCGAGCTGGTGCTGGCACCGTTTGCCCAGGCCCCTTGGGTGCAGGCGGCACTGGCGCACGCCGGCATCCCCACCACGGTGTCGCAGGCGGTACCCCAGGCGCTGTGGACCAAGCTGACGATCAACTGCGCCTACAACGCACTGTCGGCGATTGCGGCGCGCCCCTATGGATGGCTCTGGGCCCAGCCTGGCGTGCCCGCGCTGCTGCACCAGGTGGTGCACGAATGCGTCACCGTGGCCGCTGCCGAGGGCATCGCGCTGGAGACCACGGCGCTGCAGGTCGAGGTCGAACGGATCGCCACCAGCATGGCCACGCAACTGTCGTCCACCGCGCGTGACCTGCTGCGGGGCCATCCCACCGAAATCGACCACTTGAACGGCTATGTGGTCGCACGCGCCCAGGCGCACGGCCTGCAGGCCCCGGTCAACCAGGCGCTGCAGACGCTGGTGCATGTGCTGCAGGCCGCCCGCGCTGCAGCGGACTAGCCCCCACGCCCGGCCGGGCTGCGACAATCGCTGCCTATGCAAGACACCTACGTGCTTACCCTTTCCTGCCAGGATCGCCCGGGCATCGTCCACGCGGTGTCGGGTTTTTTGCTGGAACAAGGCAGCAACATCGAGGAAGCCGCCCAATTCAACGACCGCGACAGCGGCCGCTTCTTCATGCGCGTGCAGTTCACCTGCCCCGGGCGCGATACCGATGCGCTGCGCGCCGCGGTGCAGAGCTGGGGGACCAATCAGGGCATGGCCTGCAGCCTGCACCCCTGGCACGAGCCGATGCGCACCGTGATCTTTGTCAGCCAACAGGGCCACTGCCTCAATGACCTGTTGTTCCGCTGGAAGAGCGGGCTGCTGCGGCTGGACATCCGCGCCATCATCAGCAACCACCGCGACTTCTATCAACTCGCGGCCAGCTACAACGTGCCGTTTCACCACATTCCGGTGACAGCCGCCACCAAACCGCAGGCCGAAGCGCGGCAGCTGGACATCATCGAGCAGGAAGGGGCGGAACTCGTGGTGCTGGCGCGCTACATGCAGATCCTGTCCGATGGCATGTGCGAGCGCTTGCGCGGCCGCGCCATCAACATCCACCACAGTTTCCTGCCCAGCTTCAAGGGCGCCAAGCCGTACCATCAGGCGCACGAGCGCGGCGTCAAGCTGATCGGCGCCACCGCGCACTACGTGACCGCCGACCTGGACGAAGGCCCCATCATCGAGCAGGATGTGACCCGCGTCGACCACAGCATGACGGTGGAGGACCTGACCGCCATCGGCCGCGACACCGAAAGCCAGGTACTGGCGCGCGCGGTCAAATGGCATAGTGAGCATCGCGTGCTGCTCAACGGCCAGCGCACGGTGGTCTTCCGTTGAACCGCGCACCATGCCTGCCCCCCGCATCCCGCCGATCCAGTGCCTGCTGACGTTTGAGGCCCTGGCGCGACTGCGCAGCGTGACGCAGGCCGCCGACGAGCTGTGCGTGACCCCCAGTGCAGTCAGCCATCGCATCCGGCAGCTGGAGGAACAACTCGGCGTCAAGCTGTTTGGACGGGCCGATTTTTCGCTGACCACCGAGGGCAGCGAATACCTGGCCCAGGTGCGTGAGGCGCTGGCCTGCCTGCTGCGCTTTCCCAGCCGCGGAACCGCACCCGGACGGCGCAAGCTGCGGCTGGCGGTCACGCCTACCTTTGCGCGCTCGATCCTGATGCCACGGCTGCGCCAGTTTGCCGAGGCCTACCCGGAAATCGACCTGACGCTGCAGGTCAGCATCCCGCTGCTGGATGTGGTGGCCGAGGACGCCGACTTGACCATCCGCTTCGGCACCGGACGCTACCAGGACGTGGAGTTCACCTGCATCCTGAAGGACGAGGTCACCCCGCTGGCCTCGCCCGCGTTCGTGCGCGAGCATGGGCCGTTTGACAAGCCTGAGGATCTGGAAGGGGTGCCGCTGCTGCGCAGCCCCCTGGAGCCGTGGCGAACGTGGTTTGCCGCCCATCACCTGGACTGGCCCGAACCCACCGATGGCTCGCAGTTCAACGACATCGGGCTGATGTGCGACGGCGCGGCCGCAGGCATGGGGGTGGCGCTGGTGCGCCTGAAGCTGGGCGCGCCGTGGCTGGACAACGGCACGCTGGTGCGGCTGTACCCCCACACGGTGCCCAGCCCGCACGCCCATTACCTGTGCTGGCGCGCCGGCGCGATGGAGCGCTGGGAGTGCGCGACGTTTGCCGGCTGGCTTCGACAGGTGCTGGCTTGAAGTCGGCTGCGCCAGCGGTCACCTGGGTAACCGCTGGCCCCAGCCGCCGTCTTACTCGATGCGGATGCGCTTGCCAGCCACCGCAACCTTCTTCGGCAGCGTCAGCGTCAGCACGCCGTTGTCGTACTTGGCGCTGGCCCCGCCTTCATCGACGTCGCTGGGCAGGGCAAAGCTGCGCGAGACCTGGCCATAGTAGCGCTCGCTGTGCAGGACCTTTTCGCCGTCGCGTTGCACGTCCTCCTGCTTGACTTCGGCGGCAATCGTCACGACGTTGTTGTCCACCGTCACATGGATGTTGTCCTTACCGACCCCCGGCATCTCGGCCGAGATCACATAGGCCTGGTCGTTTTCCTTGACATCGACCTTGATCTGCTGCGGCAGCGGATCGCCGTGCAACGGGCGGATGTAGAAGCCCGGCGCCAGGTCGCGGAACAACTCATCGAACAGGCTCATGCGGCGCGGAAGCAGGTTGCTCATTGGCCAAACTCCTCTAACTCTGAAAGTGGAGGATCTTCTTGGGGAGCGCCTGCCGCCTCCACCCCGGCGGGCCGCTCCCATGCCGTCAATCCCAATGGTGGCGCTGCCCAGGCAGGTTTTCAAGGGGGCTGCAGGCCTTTTCAACCACCGCGGGCGCCGCTGACCTACACTGCGCCCCATGAACGCTGCGCTGCCCCCCACCCCCGAGCGCGCCGCCCGCCAGGCCGAGGTGGTGCGTGCCCTGGCCCCGCTGCTGCCACCCGAAGCGCTGCTGTGGACGCCGGAGGACACCACGCCGTATGAGTGCGATGGCCTGACCGCTTACCGCACGCGCCCGTTGGCGGTGGCGCTGCCCGAAACCGAAGCCCAGGTGCAGGCTGTGCTGCGCGCCTGCCACGCACTGAAGGTGCCGGTGGTGGCGCGCGGTGCCGGCACCGGCCTGTCCGGTGGCGCCATGCCGCACCCGCTGGGGGTGACGCTGTCGCTGGCCAGGTTCAACCGCATCGTGGCCATCGATCCGCTCGCGCAGACCGCCACCGTGCAGGCCGGCGTGCGCAACCTGGCCATCAGCGAGGCGGCCGCACCCCATGGCTTGTACTACGCGCCCGACCCCAGCAGCCAGATTGCCTGCACCATCGGCGGCAACGTGGCCGAAAACTCCGGCGGCGTGCACTGCCTCAAGTACGGCCTGACGCTGCACAACGTGTTGCAGGTGCGCGGCTACACGGTGGAGGGCGAACCCGTCACGTTCGGCAGCCTGGCGCCCGATGCGCCTGGGCTCGACCTGCTGCCGGCGGTGGTCGGCTCCGAAGGCATGCTGGCGGTGGTGGTGGAGGTGGTCGTGCGCTTGATTGCACGCCCGCAATTGGCGCGCTGCATCATGGCCAGCTTTGCCAGCGTGCGCGCTGCCGGTGACGCCGTGGCTGCCATCATCGCCGCAGGCATCATCCCTGCGGGGCTGGAAATGATGGACAAACCAATGACCGCGGCGGTGGAGGCGTTCGTGCACGCTGGCTACGACCTCCAGGCCGAGGCCATCCTGCTGTGCGAAAGCGATGGCACCCCTGAGGAGGTGGCCGAAGAAATCGAGCGCATGAGCGCGGTGCTGCGCCAGGCAGGTGCCACCCGCATCGCCGTCAGCCGCGACGAGGCCGAGCGGCTGCGCTTCTGGAGTGGCCGCAAGAACGCCTTTCCGGCCAGTGGCCGCATCAGTCCGGACTACATGTGCATGGACTCCACGATCCCCCGCAAGCGGCTGGCCGACATCCTGGAGGCCATCGCCGCGATGGAGGGCAAGTACGGGCTGCGCTGCGCCAACGTCTTTCACGCCGGCGACGGCAACCTGCACCCGCTGATCCTGTTCGATGCCAACGACCCCGACCAGCTGGCACGCGCCGAAGCGTTTGGCGCTGACATCCTCGAAACCAGCGTCGCCATGGGCGGCACGATCACCGGCGAGCACGGCGTCGGCGTGGAAAAGCTCAACAGCATGTGCGTGCAGTTCAGCGCCGAAGAGCGCGCGCAGATGCTGGCCCTCAAGCACGCCTTTGACCCGCACGAACTGCTCAATCCCGGCAAGGTCATCCCGACCCTGCACCGTTGCGCCGAGTACGGCAAGATGCTGGTGCGCGGCGGACGACTGCCGCACCCGGACCTGCCTCGGTTCTAGGGCCGCCGCCGGCAGATGAGCTTGCGCTACAGTCGTCGTTATGCAGCCGCTGCCGCGCGACCCCTGGCCCGCCCACCTGCCGCCCTCGTTCTTTGCAGCCCTGCAGCCCCCGCCGGCTGCGGAGGAACCCGCCGATCCGGACGGGCCCGATGCAGGAACGTGGGCCTGGCGGCTGCTGCAGGCCTTGCCCGAGGGGGTGTTGGCGCTGGATGCCCAACTGTGCGTGCGCTGCCTCAACCCGGCGGCCCAGATCCTGTTGCGTCCAGGCCTGAGCGCCGCCGCGGCGCTGGGCTTGCCCTGGCACGAGGCGCTGCTGGAGGACTGGATCGACACCCTGCTGCCGTGGATCGGCCCGGCG
>JANWZF010000028.1 GCA_025054905.1 Tepidimonas sp. | reverse complement strand
CGCCGGGCCGATGCCGGACAGCTGCAGGATCTGCGGGCTGCCGATGGCCCCCGCTGCCAATGTCACCTCGCGCGCGGCGTGCACCTGCACGCGCTGGCCAGCCCGCACCACTTCGACCCCGGTGCAGCGCAACGGCGCGCCTTGCCCGCCTTCCAGCAGCAGACGGGTCACCTGCGCGCCGGTCCACACCGTCAGGTTCGGGCGCGTGCGCACCGGGTGCAAAAACGCCCGAGCGGCGCTGCAGCGCCAGCCGGCACGCTGGTTGACTTCGAAGTAGCCCACCCCTTCGTTGTTGCCGCGGTTGAAGTCCTCGGTGGCCGGGATGCCGGCCTGCTGGGCGGCCTGCGCAAAGGCATCCAGCACGTCCCAGCGCAGGCGCTGCCGCTCCACCCGCCATTGGCCGCTGCTGCCAAACCGACAGTGGCCATGCCAGGCAGCCCAATCGGGGTCATCCTGGGTGTCCAGCCGCCAGTGCTGCTCGTGTGCCTTGAAGTCGGGCAGGCAGCGCGCCCAGCTCCAGTCGTCGTCGCCGGTGTGGGCGGCCCAGCCGTCGTAGTCGCGCGCTTGCCCGCGCATGTAGATCATGCCGTTGATGCTGGAGCAGCCCCCCAGCACCTTGCCGCGTGGGTAACGCAGGCGGCGACCGTTGAGGCCCGCATCGGGTTCGGTCTGGTACAGCCAGTCGGTGCGTGGATGCCCGATGCAGTACAGGTAGCCGACCGGGATGTGGATCCACAGGTAGTCGTCGCGTCCACCAGCCTCCAGCAACAGCACGCGCCGTGCTGCATCGGCGCTGAGCCGGTTGGCCAGCAGGCAGCCGGCCGTGCCGGCGCCGACGATGATGTGGTCAAAGGTCGGGCCGTCCATGAGCGCGGCGGTTTTCACCACCCCTTCGGGAGCTTGACGGCGCGATAGGGGTTGACCTCGCCGGTCGTGAAATCACCTTCGGGATTGGTGTTGTCTTTGAGTTTTTCGTATTCGCCCAACGATTGCAGCAGCTTCAGCTTCAGATTGAAGAGCAGGTCCGCGGTGGCCCAATCAAATCCGCGCCGTTGTCCGTCGCGTGTATCGAGCAGCAACTCATTGATGTAGTCGACCACGCTTTGGGGTCGAGACCACAGCTGTTCGATGCGCTGGCGGATGTGGGCGTAGGTGATTTTGCTGACGTATTCCTGCAGCAAGGGGTCGAGAGGTTGGCTCATGATCGGGTTGCGGTTCGTGGCTCAAGCGCCCCGCCGGCAATGATACGTGGCATCAGCCCCGCCACGCAAACAGCGCGGCCATGATCAGCCCCGTGGCCACCACCAGCGTGCGCAGCGCTGCGGCCGGCAGCCGGCGGGCGGTGCGTGCGCCCACGTAGCCGCCGGCGGTGGCAGCGGTGGCCATCAGCAGCGCCGGGCCCCAGGCGATCGCTCCGGCCAGCGCAAATGTGGCCACCGACAGCACCGACAGCACCAGCGAGTGGAAATTTTTCAGCGCGTTGGCGCGCTGCAGGTCGGTTTCGCCGGTGGCGGCCAGCAGCGCCATCAGCAAAATGCCCAGCCCGCCATTGAAGTAGCCGCCGTAGACCGCCACGGCCAGCAGGCCCCAGGCGCGTGTGCGGGGGTGTGGACCGGTGGTTTGCCCCAGACGCCGCACGATCCACGGCCCCCAAGCGAACAGGGCCGTGGCCAGCAGCAGCAGCCAGGGAACCAGCGCCCGAAATGCGGAGGCCGGGGTGACCAGCAGCAGCAACGCACCGGCCACGCCACCGCCGGCGGCCAGCAGCGCCTCCTGCCGCAACTGAACCCGGGGCAACGTCCGCAGTTCGTGCCGGAACCCGAGCGTACTGCCGAGGTAGCCGGGGCTGACCGTCAGTGCGCTGGTGGCGTTGGCAGCAATGGGCGGCACGCCGGTGAAGACCAGCGCCGGAAAGGTCAGAAAGCTGCCACCTCCGGCCACGGCGTTGAGCGCGCCGGCGGCCAGGGCGGCTGCGGCCAGCACGGCGGCGTCGACAGCATCCATGGACCGGATGCTACCAGCGCCGCCGTGCGCAACGGGTCGTCAGCGTCGCCGCAGCGAACGCGATCGGCTGGCCGTGGCGCGGCGAGCCTCAGGGGGCGCTCACCACGGGGGCTGCCGGCTCCGGTGCCAGCAGTGTGCCTTGCCGCAGCCCCTTCACGGTGGCCAGCACCAGCGCAGCGATCACCACCGACACCAGCGCCAGCAGCACCAGCGCCAGCGTCTGCAGCCCGGGGGCGGCCAGGGCGGCGCCGAGCTTGAACGTCAGACTGGTGAAAGCCGCCAGCGGAAACGACACGGCCCAAAACGGCAAGGCAAACGGCTGGGCGAAGAAACGCCGTGCCTGCGTGCCGACCCACAGCAGGGTGAACAGCCCCACGCCCCAGATGGCCGCCGCCACGCCCGGCGGCCAGCCAAAGCGCAGCGCGCCCAGCCCCACCACCGCCGCCGGGGCTAGCGAAATGAACCACGTGGGGTGCAACCGTGGCGGGATCGGCCCATGCGCCAGGCGCCGCGCCACCAGCAGCGTGAAGACGACCGGCCAGAAGAACACCCCGATGCCGAAGTGCACCGCCGACCACAGCGCGTGCTCAAAGCCTACGCCGGCCAGCGGCGCGACGACGTTGCCCACCACCGGGATGTACAGCACCGGCGTGATGCCGTTCCACAGCGACTGCGCATCCGGCGCGTGCGGCACGGTGGGGGCGAGCCAGCGTCCCAACGCCCAGACCGTGACGGTCAGCTGCCCGATCGAGCCGACCCACCACAGGGCCTGCGCCAGCGGCAGCGCCAGGTCCAACGTCTGCAGCCACGTGGCCAGCAGCAGCAGGCCGATCGGGATGGCCGCCACGAACGCGTGCCGCACCGGGTGACGCAGATCCTCGGCCACCGCCTCGGGGTGGCGCTGCCAGCGCAGCAGCGAAGCCACCAGCAGCACCCCGAACACCCCGGCGGACAGGGTGCCCAGGACCAGCGTCACCCCGTTGGCCCAGGGGCCCAGCGTCGGGCCGGCCGCGTGCCAAGCCAGGGCCAGACCGGTCAGGCCCATCACCAGCGTGAACCAGCCCGGATGCAAAAACTTCAGCGGGGTGGGGTGGGCGCTGGGCATCGCGGTTCTCCGGCGCAGGGCTCAGCAGGCTTTGCAGGGCACGGCGGCCTCGGGCACGCCCAGCTTCTTCAGGATGATGGCCAGCGGGCAGAAGTTGGTGAAGCCAAACTGGAACAGGTTCAGGCCGACGAAGGCCGTGAAGGCCAGAAACCACTCGCTGAC
>JANWZF010000316.1 GCA_025054905.1 Tepidimonas sp. | reverse complement strand
CTGCTGACGCACGCGCACATCGACCATGCCGGCGGCGCCGGGGAGCTGGCGCAGCGGCTGGGCCTGCCGATCGTCGGCCCGCATCCGGGCGACCAGTTCTGGATCGAGGGGCTGCCGCAGCAAAGCCGCATGTTTGGATTTCCCCCCGCGCAGCCGTTTAAGCCGACGCGCTGGCTGCACGAAGGCGACACGGTCACGGTGGGCCGCAGCACGCTGCAGGTGCGCCACTGCCCGGGTCACACGCCGGGCCACGTGGTGTTTTACGCGCCGCAGATCCGGCGCGCCTTCGTCGGTGACGTGCTGTTTGCCGGCAGCATCGGCCGCACCGACTTCCCCGGTGGCAACCACCAACAGCTGCTCGACAGCATCACCCAGCGGCTGTGGCCGCTGGGTGATGACACCGTCTTCATTCCCGGCCACGGGCCCGAGAGCACCTTCGGCGAGGAACGCCGCTCCAACCCGTTCGTCGGCGGGACCTGAACCGCCCGCACCCGGTGCGTTCACCCTGCCCGGCGTGCCTGCTCGTACAGCCCTTCGACCTTGGGGATGTTGGCTTCCAGGTCGCGGATGCGGCTTGGGCCGCTCGGATGGGTCGACAGGAATTCCAGCCCGTTGTTGCCGCTGACCCGGGCCATCTTCTGCCACAGCGTCACGCTGGCGCGTGGGTCGTAGGCTGCACGCGCGGCCAGCTCCAGCCCCACCAGGTCGGCCTCGGTCTCGTCCTCGCGGCTGAATTTGAGGCTGAGCAGCTGCGTGCCCAGGTCGGCAGCCAGCCGGCCCAGGTCCCCCAGGCCCAGCAGCTGCGCGCCCAGCGACAGGCCAAGGCCGGTGGCCTGCGTCTTGGCGATGCGCTCGCGCGCGTGCTCGCGCAGCGCATGGGCCATTTCATGGCCCATGACCATGGCTGCCTCATCCTCGGTCAGCTGCAACTGGTCCAGGATGCCGGTGAAAAACGCGATCTTGCCGCCGGGCATGCAAAAGGCGTTGATCTGCTTGCTGCCGATCAGGTGGACCTCCCAGCGCCACTGGCGCGCGCGCTCGTTCCAGGGCAGCGCGTGCGGGATCAAGCGCTGCGCGATGGCGCGCAGCCGGCGCAGCTGCGGATGATCGTCTGGTGCCAGCGCCCCTTTGGCGCGCGCTTGGGCCAGCAGCTGGGCGTACTGCTGGGCCGCGGCTGCTTCCAGCTGACCGGCGGGCACCAGCGTGCGCAGGCTCGAAGGCGGCCCCACCTGCACCTGGGCCTGCGCGGCGGGCGCCAGCGCCACGGCCGTGCCCAGCGCCGCACCGGCACGCAAAAAACCCCGGCGCCCGGCCAGGGACCCCTTGGCAACGCACATCCAGCACATGCGCGCATCATAGGCACAATGGGCGCTGGCGTGCGTGACCAAGTGTTACGCCACTTCACCGCTTGCAAGCTGCTGCCCCTCGCCCTATGCCGTCTCCCGCTGCCGTATCCGCTGCCCCCGAGGCTCGCCCGCTGCCCTGGTGGCGCTTGCTGCGCGACGTGCGCGTGTGGATCATGCTGGCGTTGGGCTTTGCCGCCGGGTTGCCGCTGCTGCTGATCTTTTCGTCCCTGTCGTTGTGGCTTGGGGAGGCCGGGGTCGAGCGCCGCGCGGTGACGTTTTTCAGCTGGGCGGCGCTGGCCTACTCGTTCAAATTCGTCTGGGCGCCGCTGGTGGACCGGCTGCCGTTGCCATGGCTGACGCGCCGGCTCGGGCGGCGGCGCAGCTGGCTGCTGTTGGCCCAGCTGGGGGTGGTGCTGGCCATCATCGGGATGGCCGCCACCGACCCGGCGGCTGGGCCGGCCGCGCTGGCGCGCATGGCGGCCTTCGCGGTGCTGTTGGGGTTTGCGTCGGCCACGCAAGACATCGTGATCGACGCCTACCGCATCGAGCTGGCCCCGCCCGAGCAGCA
>JANWZF010000330.1 GCA_025054905.1 Tepidimonas sp. | reverse complement strand
TGGCGCAGCGGCAGGCTCAGGGCGACGAGCCCCATGTCACCGAGGTGGTGGCGCTGGATGCGCAGCTGCTGGGTATCGAAGAAAGCGCGGATGAGTACCTGGCCAGCGTGGAGTTTTCCGGCCTGATCCGCGAAAACCCCGCGGAGGGTCCGGCGCCGTTTCGCGAGGTGTGGAACATCACCAAGCGCAAAGACGGCCGCAGTGGCTGGCTGGTGGCGGGGGTGCAGGCGCTGCAATGACCGGTGCTGCCGCTGGGCGGCCATCCGGCACAATGCAGGGGCATGGACAAGCCCCTTTTTTCATGGCCGCGGTTGCCCGCCCCGCCGGCGTGGTGGCTGGATGAGCTGCGCAACCGCGTGGTGCTGCTGCTCAACCATGTGCTGCAGCAGGAGCCCGAAGCACGGGCGCGGCTGCGCCGGCAGGCGGGCAAGCGCATCACCGTGCGTGCGCCGACGCTGCTGCCAGCGGCCTGGCAGGCTGCGGTCGGCGATGCCCTGCGTCTGCAGGTGACAGCGGCCGGCCTGCTGGCGCTGGCGCGCGATGCGGTGCCGGATGATCTGACCCTGACGCTGCAGGAGCCCAGCCCGCTGGCCCTGCTGCAGCGCGCGCTGGCGGCGGACAAGCCCGCGGTGGCCATCGCGGGTGACGTGCAGCTGGCCGCCGAAGTGGCCTGGTTGATCGACCACGTGCGCTGGGACGTGGAGGAGGATCTGGCGCGCCTGGTGGGCGATGCGCTGGCGCACACGTGGGTGCAAGCGGGGCGGCGGCTGGCGCAGGCGCTGCGCACCCACGTGCTGCCGCGGGTGCGCGCGCTGGCCGAGCGGGCCGCCCGCGCGCCTGCCCGCGGTCCCGCACCCAGCAGCGGAGCGGGCGCATGAGGCGCTGGCTGCGCGGTTGGTTCATCGTCTGGGTGCTGCTGCGCTACGGCCTGGACGAGCTGATCCTGTCGGGGTTTCGCCACCCGGCGCTGGCGCTGCTGCGCCGCGTGCTGACGGTGGGGCGCGACCTGTCGGCTCCGCGCGGACAGCGCCTGCGCGAGGCGCTGGAGCGGCTGGGGCCCATTTTTGTCAAGTTTGGCCAGGTGCTGTCGACCCGGCGCGACCTGCTGCCGCCCGACATTGCCGATGAGCTGGCCAAGCTGCAGGACCGCGTGCCACCGTTTCCGACCGAGGTGGCCGTGGCCACCATCGAGCGGGCTTTTGGCCGGCCCCTGCACGAGGTGTTCGAGCAGTTCGAGCGCGAGCCCGTGGCCAGCGCGTCGATCGCGCAGGTGCACTTTGCCACGCTGCGCGATGGCCGCGAGGTGGCGGTCAAGGTCCTGCGTCCGGGCATGCTGCCGGTGATCGAAAAAGACCTGGCGTTGATGCGCACGATGGCCGGCTGGGTCGAGCGGCTGTCGCGCGATGGCCGCCGGCTCAAGCCGCGCGAGGTGGTGGCCGAGTTCGACAAATACCTGCACGACGAGCTGGACCTGATGCGCGAGGCGGCCAATGCGGCGCAGCTGCGTCGCAACATGGCTGGGCTCGATCTGGTGCTGATCCCGGAAATGTATTGGGACTGGTGCCGCAGCGACGTGCTGGTGATGGAGCGCATGCACGGGGTGCCGATCAGCCAGGTCGAGCGGTTGCGCGCAGCGGGCGTGGATATCAAGCAGCTGGCGCGCGATGGGGTGACGATCTTTTTTACCCAGGTGTTTCGCGACGGCTTTTTCCACGCCGACATGCACCCCGGCAACATCCAGGTCTCGCTGGCACCGCAGACCTTCGGGCGCTACATCTCGCTGGACTTTGGCATCGTCGGCACCCTGACCGAATACGACAAGGAATACCTGGCGCAAAACTTCACCGCCTTTTTTCGGCGTGACTACAAGCGTGTGGCCGAGCTGCACATCGAGTCGGGCTGGGTGCCCGCCGGCACGCGGGTCGATGAGCTGGAGGCGGCGGTGCGCGCGGTGTGCGAGCCTTATTTCGACCGCCCGCTGAAGGACATTTCGTTGGGGATGGTGCTGATGCGGCTGTTTCAGACCTCGCGCCGCTTCAACGTCGAGATCCAGCCCCAGCTGGTGTTGCTGCAGAAAACCCTGCTCAACATCGAGGGGCTGGGCCGCCAGCTCGACCCCGAACTGGATCTGTGGAGCACCGCCAAGCCGTTCCTCGAGCGCTGGATGGTGGAGCAGGTCGGGCCCCGGCGCTTCTGGCACCAGCTCAAGGCCGAGGCGCCGCACTACGCCAAGCTGGTGCCGCAGCTGCCACGGCTGCTGCACGCCTATCTACAGCAACGCCCCACCGATCTGCACGCGCAGCTGCAGGAGCTGGTGCGCGAGCAGCGCCGCACCCAGCGCCTGCTGCGGATGGTGATCTGTGTGCTGTTCGGTTTCGTCGTGGGCCTGTTGGCCACGCCGTGGTGGCTGCGCGTGCGCCTGTGGTAGCGGCGGCGCGGTGGGCCCGTCTTGAAGCCGGCCGATGCCGCCCTAACTATAATGAAGGGTTTTGCCAAGCTTGGATGCCCAAGCGATCGCTTCGGTCTTTCAACCACTTCCCAGGTGCAGCCATGCCTATCTACGCTTACAAGTGTGAGTCCTGTGGCCACGCCAAGGACGTGTTGCAGAAAGTCTCGGACGAGCCGCTGACGGTGTGCCCGGCGTGCGGCGCTGCCACGTTTCGCAAGCAACTCACCGCCGCCGGTTTCCAGCTCAAGGGCACCGGCTGGTACGTGACCGATTTCCGCAACAGCGGCTCGGGCGCGGCCAAGGCGGGGGCGGCCGCCGGCGCGGCGGCGGCCTCCAGCGAGTCCAGTGCGTCCAGCAGTAGCAGCGGCGCCTCCAGCGACAGCGCGTCCACACCGTGTGGGGCTGCCTGTGCCTGTCATTGAACGCGCGCGCATCGGCGCCGCCCTGCGGCGCTGGCTGCTGTCGGGCCTGCTGGTGCTGGTCCCGCTGATCGTCACCCTGTGGGTGCTGGAGTGGGTCATCTCCACGCTGGACCAGACCCTCAACATCCTGCCCGAAGCCTGGCAGCCGGAGCGCTGGCTGGGCGTGCGCGTGCCCGGCATGGGCGTGCTGCTGGCGCTGGCCATCGTGCTGGGCATCGGGGCGCTGGCGTCCAACTACGTCGGCAACCAGCTGGTGGCCTGGTGGCACGCGCTGCTGCAGCGCATCCCGGTGGTGCGCTCGATTTACTCCGGCGTCAAGCAGGTCTCCGACACGCTGCTGTCGGAAAAGGGCAACGCCTTCCGGCAGGCGCTGCTGGTGCAGTGGCCGCGCGAGGGTCTGTGGACGATCGCCTTTCTGACTGGGGCGCCGGGTGGCGATGTGGCGCGTCACCTGCCGGCCCAGGACTACCTGAGTGTCTATGTGCCCACCACGCCCAACCCGACCGGCGGCTACTTCGTGATCGTGCATCGGCGCGACGTCGTGCCGCTGGCGATGAGCGTCGATGAGGCGCTGACCTACGTCATCTCGATGGGCGTCATCGTGCCCGGGGCGCGCAAGCCCGGCGCGGCGCTGCCCGCTTCCTCGTCCGGGGCTGCCTGAGCACGCCGCAGGGTGCCCCTCTTTTTCGTTGCAAGGCTCATCTCCATGCTCATGCGCTCTCACTACTGCGGTCTGGTCAACGAAGACCTGATCGGGCAAGCCGTCACGCTGTGCGGCTGGGTCAACCGCCGGCGTGACCACGGCGGTGTCATCTTCATCGATCTGCGCGACCGCGAAGGCACCGTGCAGGTCGTCTGTGATCCGGACCGGCCCGAGATGTTTGCGACCGCCGAGAGCCTGCGCAACGAATACTGCATCCAGGTCAAGGGCGTGGTGCGTGTCCGCCCCGAAGGCACGGTCAACACCGCCATCCGCAGCGGCAAGGTGGAGGTGCTGTGCCACGCGATCGAGGTGCTCAACCCCAGCGTGACACCGCCGTTTCAGCTCGACGACGACAACCTGTCGGAGACCACGCGCCTGACGCACCGCGTGCTGGACCTGCGCCGGCCGGTCATGCAGCGCAACCTGATGCTGCGCTACCGCGTCGCGATGGAGGTGCGCAAGTTTCTCGATGCGCATGGCTTCATCGACATCGAGACCCCGATGCTGACCAAGAGCACGCCCGAAGGGGCGCGCGACTACCTCGTGCCCAGCCGCGTGCACGACGGCATGTTCTACGCGCTGCCGCAGTCGCCCCAGCTGTTCAAGCAGCTGCTGATGGTGGCGGGCTTCGACCGCTACTACCAGATCACCAAGTGCTTCCGTGACGAAGACCTGCGTGCCGACCGCCAGCCCGAATTCACGCAGATCGACATCGAGACGTCGTTTTTGACCGAACAGGAGATCCGCGACCTGTTCCAGGACATGATCAAGACGGTGTTCGCCCGCACCATCGGCGTCGATCTGGGCGAATTCCCGGTCATGCCGTACGCCGAGGCGATGGCGCGTTTCGGCTCGGACAAACCCGACCTGCGCGTCAAGCTGGAGTTCACCGAGCTGACCGACGTCGTGAAAGACGTCGAGTTCAAGGTATTTTCCGGGCCGGCCAACCAGCCGGGCGGACGCGTGGTGGCGCTGCGCGTGCCCGGCGGCGGGCAACTCTCGCGCAGCGAGATCGACGCCTACACCGAATTCGTCAAGATCTACGGCGCCAAGGGGTTGGCCTGGATCAAGGTCAACGATCGGGCTGCCGGCCGCGAGGGCCTGCAGTCGCCGATCGTCAAAAATCTGCACGATGCGGCCCTGCAGGCCATCCTGCAGCGCAGCGGCGCGCAAAACGGCGACCTGCTCTTTTTTGGGGCGGACAAGGCCAAGGTGGTCAACGACGCCATTGGGGCGCTGCGCGTCAAGATCGGCCACAGCGAGTTCGGCCGCAAGAACGGCCTGTTCGAGGACCGCTGGGCGCCGCTGTGGGTGGTGGACTTCCCGATGTTCGAATACGACGAGGAGGAAGGCCGCTGGGTCGCGGTGCACCACCCGTTCACCTCCCCCAAGGACGGGCACGAGGAGCTGATGGCCAGCAACCCCGGCGCTTGCCTGGCCAAGGCCTACGACATGGTGCTCAACGGCTGGGAGCTCGGCGGCGGCTCGGTACGCATCCACCGCGCCGATGTGCAGCGCAAGGTGTTTGCCGCGCTCAACATCGGTAACGAGGAGGCACGGGCCAAGTTTGGCTTTCTGCTCGACGCGCTGCAGTATGGGGCGCCCCCACACGGCGGGTTGGCCTTCGGGCTGGACCGCCTGGTGACGCTGATGACCGGGGCCGAGTCGATCCGCGACGTGATCGCCTTCCCGAAGACGCAGCGCGCGCAGTGCCTGCTGACGCATGCCCCGAGCCCCGTGGATGAAAAGCAGTTGCGCGAGCTGCACATCCGTCTGCGCAACCCGCAGCCGGCGTGATACATTGATAGCCGATCGTTCAACGTCAGCAAGGAGGTCGCGATGACGGACAGCACCCTCAACCCGAAAGACAAACTGGTGGCCGATCTGAAAGTGGTCGTCGCCGATGCCGAGGAGCTGCTGGCGGCCACGGCCCAAAGCACCGGCGAGCGCGTCGCCGAGCTGCGCGAGCGGCTGCAGGAAAACCTGCGCAACGCCCGGTATCGCCTGGCCGATGCGGAAGCGGCGATCCGCGAGCGCACGCGCGAGGTGGCCCGTGCCACCGACCACTACGTGCACGAGCATCCGTGGAAGGCCATCGGCGTGGCCGCCGGTATGGGCCTGCTGGTGGGCCTGTTGATCGGCCGGCGCTGACGGCTGCGCTGCCGCCCATCCCCGCGCTGGCATGCCGATCGCCTCATCCGGTCCTGAGGCCAGTCCGCCCCCGCTGTGGCGGGCGGCCCACGTCTGGTTGCGCGACGCGCTGGAGCTGGCGCGCGTGCGGCTGGCGCTGCTGGGCGTCGAAGCCGGTGAGCATGCCCTGGCGCTGGCCAGGGGGTTGGCGCTGCTGCTGGCGGCAGCGGTGCTGCTGCCCGCCGGACTGATGGCCCTGCTCGTGCTGCTGACCGTGCTGCTGTGGGAGTCGCACCGCGTGCTGGCGCTGGCGTTGGCGGCAGGGGTGTTGCTGGCCGCGGGCGCGGTGGCGGCATGGTTGGGCTGGCGAGGGCTGTGCGCCGTGGGCTGGTTTGCAGCCAGCCGCGCCGAGCTGGCGCGGGATGTGGAGCGCTTGCGTGGCAGTCAGGCACCCCGCTGAGGTTGCTCCGTCGGCGGCGGCGCGCCTGGCGGTGCGGCGCGCGCAGCTGCTGCAGCGCTCGGCCGAGTTGCGCGAGCGCCTGGCTCATCACGGAGCTGGCTTGCAGCCGGCTTTCGAAGCCGCCGACGGCATGCGCCGTGCCTGGCGCTGGTTGCGCGCCCATCCCTGGCTGCCGGCGCTGGGGCTGGCGCTGCTGCTGGCCCGCCGCCCCCGGCGCGTGCTCGCGTGGGGAATGCTGGCGTGGCGCGGATGGCGTGCCTGGCGGCGTCTGCCCCCCGGCTGGCGGGGATGGCTCGCCTCTAGAATGTCGTCGGCCTCTTCGTCCGGATAGCGACCATGTTTGTCATCGTTGGCTGGCTGATCGCCATCGGCTGCATTTTTGGGGTGTTCATCGTCCATGGCGGCAACATCGGCGTCATCCTGAAGGCGCTGCCGTTTGAGATGATCACGATCTTCGGGGCGGCCATCGGCGCGTTCGTGGCCGGCAACCTGATGAAGGTGCTCAAGGGGGTCGGGCGCGGCTTGGGGGCCTGCTTCAAGGGCTCCAAGTACACCAAAGAGCGCTTCATGGATTTGCTGGCGCTGCTGTTCGACATTCTGCAAAAGGCGCGCAAGGAAGGGCTGATGGCCATCGAAGGCGATGTCGAAAACCCGGACGCATCGCCGCTGTTTCAAAAATATCCCTCGATCGCCAGCGACCACCACACGGTCGAGTTCATCACCGACTACCTGCGTCTGATGGTGTCGGGCAACCTCAACGCGCACGAGATCGAGGCCATCATGGATGCCGAGCTGGAGACCCACCACGCCGAAGAGCACGCGGCGGTGGCCGCGCTGCAGCGGCTGGCCGGGGCGCTGCCGGCCTTCGGTATCGTGGCGGCGGTGCTGGGGGTGGTCAACACGATGGGCTCGGTCGGACAGCCGCCGGCGGTGCTGGGCGGCATGATCGGCTCGGCCCTGGTGGGCACCTTCCTCGGGATCCTGCTGGCTTACGGTTTTGCCGAACCGCTGGCCAGCCTGCTGGAACAAAAGGTCGAAGAGGCCAGCAAGGAGTTCCAGTGCATCAAGACCACCCTGCTGGCCAGCATGCAGGGCTACGCGCCGATGACGGCCATCGAGTTCGGGCGCAAGGTGCTCTTCTCCACCGAGCGGCCCTCCTTCAGCGAGCTCGAGCAGCACGTCAAGAAAAAGTGAGCCCGGCCCACCCCTAACCTCCACGCATCTGCGCCATGGCCGCCTCCGGCAAGCCGCTGCAACCGATCATCATCAAGCGCGTCAAGAAAGGCGGGCACGGCGCGCACGGGGGAGCCTGGAAGATCGCCTACGCCGACTTCGTGACGGCGATGATGGCTTTCTTCCTGCTGATGTGGCTGCTGGGCTCCACCACCGAGGGCGACCGCAAAGGCATTGCCGACTACTTCAACCAGCCGTTGAAGGTCATGCTGTTTGGCGGGCCGGGCTCGGGTGGTGCCACCAGCATCCTACAGGGTGGCGGCGACGATCTGACCAAGAGCGTCGGCGAAGTCGCCAGCGGCGACGTGGAAGACAAGGTGCGCGAGATCGGCGCGCAGCTGGCGCGCGCCGAAGCGATACGCCTGGACAAACAGCGCATCGCCACGTTGCGCGACAAGATCAGCGAAATCATCAACGTCAACCCCAAGTTGGCCGAGTACAAGAACCAGATCCGGCTCGAGATGGTGCAGGACGGGCTGCACATTCAGATCGTCGATGAGCAGAACCGTCCGATGTTCGATGCCGGCAGTGCGCTGGTCAAGCCGTACCTGCGCGACATCCTGCGGGCGATCGCGCAGGTCCTGCAGGAGGTCGACAACCGCATTTCGCTGTCGGGCCACACCGATGCCACCCCGTACGGCAGCGGCGAGCGGGCCTACAGCAACTGGGAGCTGTCGGCCGACCGCGCCAATGCCACGCGGCGGGAGCTGGTGGCCGCCGGGTTGCCCGAAGGTAAGCTGGCGCGGGTGGTCGGCATGGCGGACAAACAGCTGCTTTTTCCCGAAAACCCGACGGATCCCCGCAACCGCCGCATCAGCATCCTGGTGCTGACCCGCGAGGCCGAGGAGCGCATGACCCGGTCGCTGGAAGCTGCCGCGGAGGTTTCGGACGCCGGGCAGGCGCAGCAGGCTGTCAAGGCGGCTCCAGCTGCCTCTGCTCGTCCGTCGCAGGGGCGGTAACGGTGCGTCGCGCTAAACTAGGCCCATCCGGACGGAGTCTTTCATGGCCCAAGTGCGCTTTCTGATCGTCGACGACTTCTCCACGATGCGCCGCATCGTGCGTAACCTGCTGAAGGAGCTGGGGCACACCGATGCCGACGAGGCCGAGGATGGCTCGGTGGCGCTGCACAAGCTGCGCAACGGCAAGTTCGACATGGTGATCACCGACATCAACATGCCGAACATGAACGGCTTTGAGCTGCTGACCAGCATCAAGTCCGACGACAAGCTCAAGCACATCCCGGTGCTGATGGTGACCGCCGAGGCGCGCAAGGAGGACATCATCGCCGCCGCGCAAGGGGGGGCCGCGGGCTACATCGTCAAGCCGTTCACCAAAGCCACGCTGGAAGAGAAGCTGACCAACATCTTTCGCAAGATGGGCTGGGCCTGACAGGGCCAGGCCAGGGAGAACGGGCTGTGACCGAACAAGCCACCCCCAATACGCCCGACAGCAAAGCTGATATCTACCAGCGTCTGGGCGAGATCACGCGCCAGCTGCACGAGGCGCTCAAGGAGCTGGGCTACATGCCCGCGCTCAAAGACGCCGTCGGCGAGCTGCCCGATGCGCGCAGTCGGCTGGAGTACATCGCGCGCCTGACCGGCGAGGCCGCCGAGAAAGTGCTCAACCGCGTCGATGAGGCCAAGGCCGAGCAGCAGGCCGTCATCGAGGCCAGCCGCCAGCTGGTCGACACCATCGGGGGGGTGCCGGGGCTGAAGTGGGCCATGCCCGAGCTGCTGGAGTGGTCGCACAAGATCCAGGCCGCTGCCGAGCGAACCGACCAGCATCTGACCGAGATCATGATGGCGCAGGATTTTCATGATCTGACCGGTCAGGTGATCAAGAAGGTGGTGGCCCTGGCCGGCACGCTGGAGCAGCAGCTGGTGCAGCTGCTGGTGGAGACTGCGGCGCACACCGGCGAACATGCCTCCGAGTCGGGTGCCGGGGATGCGGCGGGCAGCGGCGCAACCGCCGGCCGGCGCGAGCTGTCCGGCCCCGTGGTCAACCCGGAAGGCCGCAGCGACGTCGTCACCAGCCAGCAGCAGGTGGACGATCTGCTGGCCAGCCTCGGTTTTTGAGGCGCACGTCGATAACCGGGGCGATGCCCCATCTTTTGGCGCTTTAGTCGCCCGCATCGGCGACCCACAATGCGGCTCGACGCCCCCGCGTGCGTGAGCCGCCATGGAATCGACCCAGGACAAAAGCCAACCCGCCACCCCGCGTCGCTTGCAGAAGGCGCGCCAGCAGGGGCAGGTGCCGCGCGCGCGTGATCTGACGCACCTGGTGGTGCTGGCGGGAGGCCTGAGCCTGTTGTGGTTCACGTTGCCATGGGGCTATGAACGTCTGCGCGCCACGATGCGCGCGGGTCTGCGCTTTGATGCCACCACGGTGCGCGAGCCGGCCGTGATGCTGGAGCAGCTGGCGCAGGCCCTGCAGCAGGGCTTGGCGCTGGTGCTGCCGCTGGCGCTGGCGCTGGCGGTGCTGGTGGTGCTGGCGCTGGTGGCGGCCGGCTCGGTGACCTGGAGCGTCCAGCCGCTGCTGCCGGACTGGTCCAAGATCGGTCCGCTGGCGGGCCTGAAGCGGCTGTTTTCGCGCCAGCAGCTGCTGGAGGTGCTCAAGCTGCTGGCCATCACCGCGCTGATTGCCGCCATCGGGGGCTGGTATGTCGTGCAGCACGTGGAGGCGTTCGCCAGCCTGCTGCTGCGTCCGCTGGAGGCCGCGCTGGTGCAGGCAGGCCAGTGGTTCATGCTGGGGGTGGCCTCGATGCTGGCCGTGGTGCTGCTGGTGGCGCTGGTGGACGTGCCGTTGCAGCAGTACCTGTACCGCCACAACCTGCGCATGTCGCTGCAGGAAGTCAAGGACGAATTCAAGGAAACCGAAGGCAACCCGCAGCTCAAGAGCAAGCGCCGCCAGCGCGCGCGCGAAATCGCCTACAGCCAGAGTGTGCGGCGGGTGCCCGAAGCGGATGTGGTGGTGATGAACCCGACGCACTACGCGGTGGCGCTGCGCTACGACGAGGCCACGATGGCCGCGCCGCATGTGATTGCCAAAGGAGCGGACCTGCTGGCGCTGCGCATCCGCGATCAGGCGCGCGAGCACCGCGTGCCGGTGCTGGAGGCGCCGATGCTGGCGCGCGCGCTGTACGCGCACACCGAACTCGACGAGCCGGTGCCTGCGGCGCTGTTTGCGGCCGTGGCGCAGGTGCTGGCCTATGTGTACCGGCTGCGCGCGGCCCTGCGCGGGCAAGGTCCGCTGCCCAAGCCGCCGCGACCCCAGGTGCCGCTGGAACTCGACCCCTTGCGCGGCCAGGGGCCGCGCTGATGGCCCACCCCACCGACGACCACGATGAACGCGACCCTGCAACCCATGCAACGCTTGTTGGCCCCGCTGCGCGGCCACGGCCAGGCCCTGGCCGCCCCGATCCTGGTCATGCTGGTGCTGGCCATGCTGGTGCTGCCGCTGCCGCCGTGGCTGCTGGATACCCTGTTCACGCTCAACATCGGCCTGGCGCTGACGGTGATGATGGTGGCCGCCTACATGAAGCGGGCGCTGGATTTCACCGCGTTTCCGACCGTGCTGCTGCTGACGACGCTGCTGCGGCTGTCGCTCAATGTGGCCTCCACGCGCGTGGTGCTGATGGAGGGCCACACCGGACCCGGGGCGGCCGGTGCGGTCATCGAGGCGTTTGGCACCTTCCTGATCGGGGGCAATTTCGCCGTCGGCCTGATCGTGTTTCTGATCCTGGTGGTGATCAACTTCGTGGTCATCACCAAGGGGGCCGAGCGCATCGCCGAAGTCGGCGCCCGCTTCACGCTGGATGCCATGCCCGGCAAGCAGATGGCCATCGACGCCGATCTCAACGCCGGGCTGATCGACCAGGCCGAGGCCAAGCGCCGGCGCGCCGAGGTGGCGGTGGAGGCCGACTTCTTCGGCAACATGGACGGTGCCTCCAAATTTGTGCGGGGCGATGCCATCGCCGGCATCCTGATCCTGCTGATCAACATGGTGGGCGGCTTTTCGATCGGCATGTTGCAGCACGGTCTGTCGCTGGAGCAGGCCGCCCACAGCTACATCACGCTGTCGGTGGGCGATGCACTGGTGGCGCAGGTGCCGGCGCTGCTGATCTCGGTGGCTGCGGCGATGGTGGTCTCGCGCGTGGGCAAGGAGCAGGATCTGGGCCAGCAAATCGTCAGCCAGATGCTGGACTCGCCCAAGGTGCTGGGGGTCACCGCCGGGGTGTTGGCTCTGCTGGGCCTCATCCCGGGCATGCCCAACGGCGTGTTCCTGCTGTTTGCGTTGCTCATCGGTGGGGCGGCCTGGTGGCTGGTGCAGCAACGCCGCCAGGCCGAGCGCGCCCAGGCTCAAGCGCAGCAGCAGGCCTCGCCATCGGCGCCGGAGGCCGAGGCCAGCTGGAACGATCTGCAGCCCGTGGATTTGCTGGGGCTGGAGCTTGGCTACCGCCTGATCGCGCTGGTGGACCGCTCCCGCCGCGGCGACCTGTTGACCCGCATCAAGGGGGTGCGCAAGAAGTTCGCCCAAGACGTCGGCTTTTTGCCGCCGCCGGTGCACGTGCGCGACAACCTGGAGCTCAAACCCACCGCCTACCGCATCACGCTGCGCGGCGTCGTGGTCGGCGAGGGGGAGGTGTTTCCGGGGCAATTCCTGGCGATCAATCCCGGCCACATCCGCACCCCGCTGATCGGGCAGACCACCACCGATCCGGCCTTTGGCCTGCCGGCCACGTGGATCGATGAGCGCCAGAAGGAAAACGCGCAAATGGCGGGCTATACGGTCGTTGATGCCGAGACCGTGCTGGCCACGCATTTGTCACACTTGATGCAGGTGCACGCGGCCCGCCTGCTGTCGCGCACCGAAGTGCAGGAACTGGTGGAGCACGTGCGCAAGCTGGCGCCCAAACTGATCGACGAAGTGATCCCGACCATGGTGCCGATTGGCGTGTTCCAGAAGGTGCTGCAACTGCTGCTGGAGGAAGGCGTGCACATCCGCGACATCCGCACGATCATCGAGACGCTGGCCGAGCATGCCGGCGCCACCCAGGATCCGCAGGAGCTGGCGCGGCGCGTGCGCGTGGCGCTGGCCCCGGCGATCGTGCAGCAGCTCTACGGTCCGGTGCAGGAGCTGGAGGTCATCGCCATCGAGCCGAAGCTGGAGCGCATCCTGACGCAGGCGCTCAGCCCCCAGGGCAATGGGGTCCTGGATCCAGGGGTGGCCGACATGCTGACGCGCTCGGCTGCCCAGGTGGCGCAGCGCCAGGAGGAGCAGGGCACCCCGGCGGTGCTGCTGGTGCCCGACGCGATCCGCCAGGCCATGGCCCGTCTGCTGCGCCGCGCCGCCCCTCGCCTGGCCGTGCTGGCCCACAGCGAAATCCCTGACACGCACACCATCCGCATCGGCCCGATCCTTGGAGAGCCCGCATGAACGCGCAACGCTTCGTCGCCCCCAACTCGCGCGAGGCCATGGCCCAGGCGCGCGCCGCCCTCGGCGAGCAGGCCGTGATCCTGTCCACGCGCTCCACGCCCGACGGCTTCGAGGTCGTGGCCACGACGGAAGAAGCCCTGTCGGCGATCGCCGCGCAGGCCGCCAGCCCCGGCCTGCAGGCGGTGGCCTCCGAGCCGCGCGCGGTGCGTGCGACCCGTGCGTCGCTGCAGCAGCGCGCCGCCGCACAGCTGCCCCCCGTGTCGCCGGACAGCAGCGTGGCGCAGGACACCGAGACGTTGGCCATGAGCACGCTGTCGTTCCAGGAGTACGTGCGCGAGCGCATGCTGCGCAAACGCAAGGCGGCGTTGGAAGGGCGCCTGGAGGCGCCTGCGGCCGCCGCGGCGGCGCAGCGCCCGCTGCGGGAAACCGCCGCGCCGCGTCCGGCCGCCAGCGACATCGCGTTGGGCCTGGCCAGCGGTGCCCCAGCCGCCAAGGCCACGCCAAGCCGGGCCGCCGCCGCGACCGCACCGACTCAGGCTGCGGCGGCCAGCGGTGCGTCCTCGGCGGCCGCGCAGCTGACCGCGCAGCTCGAAAGCCTCAAGCAGCTGATGGAAGAGCGCTTCCAGACGCTGGCCTGGCTCGGGCAGGCGCGCCTGAACCCGATCCAGTCCACCCTGATGCACAAGTTCATCCGCGCCGGCTACTCACCCACGGTGGCGCGCGCGGTGCTGCAGCGGCTGCCGGCCCAGCAGGACGCGGCGGCGGCCTGGCGCTGGGTGCTGGATGTGCTCGGGCACAACCTGCGGGTGGCGCGCGACCCCGGCCAGCTGTGCGACGAAGGAGGGGTGTTTGCCCTGGTGGGGCCCACCGGGGTGGGCAAGACCACCACGGTGGCCAAACTGGCGGCGCAGTGTGTCAAGGCCTATGGCGCCGGCAGCGTGGGCCTGATCACGCTGGACACCTACCGCGTTGCGGGCCTGGATCAGCTGCGCGCCTATGGCCGCCTGCTCGGGGTGGTGGCGCACCAGGCGCACGATCAGGCCGCCCTGCAGGATCTGCTGGAATTGCTGGCTGGCAAGCGCATGGTGATCATCGACACCCCCGGGCTGAGCCAGCGCGACCCCCGGCTGCAGGAGATGCTGGCTTTGCTGAAGGCGCCCGCGATCAAAAAGCTCCTCGTGCTCAACGCCAGCAGCCATGGGGATACGCTGGATGAGGTGGTGCAGACCTACAAAGGTCTGGGGCTGCACGGCGCCATCCTGTCGAAGGTGGATGAAGCGGTCAAGCTCGGCCCGGCGGTCGATGCGCTGATCCGCCATCAGCTGCTGCTGCGGGGCTTGAGCACCGGCCAGCGGGTTCCGCAGGACTGGCAGCGTCCCGACCCGGTGGCGCTGGTGCGGATGTCGATGGGCGGCAACGGCAAGTCCGCCTTTGAGCCCGATCGCAGCGAGCTGCCGTATTTCTTTGCCGACGCTGCAGCCGATGTCTGGCAACCGCAGGGAGCGGGCCATGCTTGAGGGACGGGCGTTGATGCACGATCAGGTGGCCGGGCTGGCGGCCTGGGGGCTGCGGCCCCCGTTGCGGGTGGTGGCGTTGGTGGAGGCCGCCGGTGCGGCCACTGCGCTGGCGCTGCGCCTGGCCGACGGTTGCCTCGCGCTGGGGTTGGAGGTGGCCGCCGTCGACGGTGCGCCGCCACTGTGGGATGACGTGGCGCAGGCCGACGTCTGGTTGTGGCGGGCGGATCCCGAGGTGCTGCTGCGCTGGTGGCCGCAAGAGGCTGCGCATCCGGTGGTGCCGCTGCTGGCGCAGCCGCGCGTCATCGTGGCGGCCTACCGGGCGCTGAAGCGCCTGCGCCTGGCGGGGCTGGCGCCGGTCGTGGTGGCGCTGGCGCAGCAGCCCGGCGATGCCCAGGCGCTGCCGGCGGCCCTGACCGCCCTGCGGCGCACCTGCGCCCAGCACCTGGCTTGGCAGCCACCGGCCTGGACGCTCGGGTATCATGGGCAGTGTGAGGGCCCGGGGGATGCCGGTGATGACGCTGCGGTGGTCACGCGCGTACTGGAGGCCGCGTGGACGCTCGATGCAGCAGCACCCGCCGAGCGGAGGTCCGCTGCGCGATGCTGACCGCCGCTGCCTCGGTGCCCGGGACGCG
Organism: Tepidimonas sp.; assembly: GCA_025054905.1. Lineage (GTDB taxonomy): Bacteria > Pseudomonadota > Gammaproteobacteria > Burkholderiales > Burkholderiaceae_C > Tepidimonas. The sequence continues at coordinate 1,137 of JANWZF010000330.1, read as the reverse complement.
CCCGTTGCCGGAGCTTTGCATGTACACCCCAAAGGGTACGCTCGACCGCGAGGCCCAGTTGCGCCAGTATGCACCCTTGGTGCACCGCATCGCGCACCTGATGATCGCGCGCCTGCCCGCCAGCGTCGAGCTGGACGACCTGATCCAGGTTGGCATGATCGGTTTGAACGAAGCCTTGGCGCGCTACGAGCCCTCGATGGGGGTGCAGTTCGAAACCTTTGCCAGCCAGCGCATTCGCGGCGCGATGCTGGACGAATTGCGTGATGCGGACTGGATGTCGCGCGGCTCGCGCAAGCTGCAAAAGGACATCGAAGGCGCCATTCACCGCCTGGAGCAGCGGCTGAAGCGGCCGCCGCGGGAGTCCGAGATCGCGGAGGAGCTGGGCATGTCGCTGGCCCAGTACCAGGAAACCCTGGCGCGCATGCGCGGCACGCAGCTGCTGTACCTGGAAGACCTGGGCGGACATGGCGAAGAGGAAGAGGGTTTTTTGGATCGGTACCTGCCGGCCGATGGCGACGCCGACCCCGAGCGTATCCTGGCCGACCAGCGCATGCGCGCCGCCCTGGTGGAGGCGATCCAGAAGCTGCCGCAGCGTGAGCAGTACGTCATGAGCATGTACTACGAGCACGACATGAACCTGAAGGAAATCGCGGCCGTGCTCGGGGTGACCGAGTCGCGCGTCAGCCAGTTGCATTCGCAGGCGGTGGCGCGTCTGCGTGCCCGTCTGCGCGAGCACTGAGCCGCTGGGGAGGTGGCCGCGCGGCCTGCCGCGGCTCAGCCGCCGTACAGACGGCGCACGGCGTGCGTCTGCTGGCCCAGCCGGGCGTATTCCTGCAACGCGTCCTGGGGCAACAGCGTGGCCAGTGCCGCGCGAGCCTGCGCGCTCAGGCGCGCCTGCAGCTCGTGCAGGGTCTGCAGCTGCCCCTGCAGCTCACGCAGGGCAGCCCGGTTGCCGGGGCTGGCGGTGAGGTGGGCCAGCACGGGGCGCGCCTGCACGAACGCACGCGCCAGCCGCTCGCACGCGCTGGCCAGCGCATCGGCATCCAGTTCGCCGGCGGCATGGCGGGTGGCGATCGTCAAGGTCGCCTGCGTTTGACGCACCAAATCCTGCAGAACGCTGGACGGGCTGGCGCAGGC
>JANWZF010000292.1 GCA_025054905.1 Tepidimonas sp. | reverse complement strand
ATGCGCTGCTGCAGACCCAGACGCTTCAGACCCGCCGCCGCCAGCACGATCGCGTGGTACTGCCCCTCGTCGAGCTTGCGCAGCCGGGTGTCGAGGTTGCCGCGCAGCGGCTCGATGCGCACGTCGTCGCGCCCGCAGTCGCGCAGCAACGCGCGCAGCAACACCAGCCGACGCAGGCTTGAGGTCCCCACCACCGCCTGCGGCGGCAGCTGCCGTGGATGGTCGCAGTGCGGCGAAACCCAGGCATCGCGCGGATCCTCGCGCGGCAGCACAGCGGCCAGCGCAAAGCCGGCGGGCAGCTCCATCGGCACATCCTTCAGCGAATGCACCGCCAAATCGGCGCGCCCTTCCTCCAGCGCCACCTCGAGCTCTTTGACGAACAGGCCCTTGCCGCCGACCTTGGAGAGGGTACGGTCCAGAATCTGGTCACCTCGCGTGGTCAGGCCCAGCAGCCGCACCCGATGGCCAGCGGCCTGCAGCAAAGCCTGCACGTGCTGCGCCTGCCACAGGGCCAGGCGGCTTTCGCGGGTGGCGATGGTCAGGTCCAAACGGGCGGCAGGGGCGCTGGCAGGGGTCATGCGCCCGATGCTAGCACGGCCGTCTGGCCGCGCAGGGCCTGCCGCACCGCGGCCAACTGGCGGCGCGAGACCTGCAGCCGCTCCGGCACCGCATCCAGCCGCACCACCCAGCCATCGAACGCCTCACCACAGGTGTCAGCGCCGCGCTCGTGCACGCGCTCCAGTGCCCGCACCCGCTGGCGCGCCACCAGCGCATTGCGGTGAATGCGCAGCCAGCGCTCGGGCTGGGCACGCTCGAACTCGTGCAGCGAGCCATCGTAGATATAGCTGCGCTGCGGCGTGCGCACGGTCAGATACTTCAGCTCGGCCTTCAGGTACACCACATCGTCCAGCGGCACGCGCTCGGTGCGGCCGCGCTCGTGGATCACCAGCACCTCGGTGGTCGCCGGGGTGGGAGCCGCGTGGGCCTGAGCGTGGGGCTGCCAGCGCCGAGCTTTGTCCAGCGCCTGCTGCAGCCGTTGCAGCCGCACGGGCTTGGTCAGGTAATCGACCGCATCCAGCTCAAAGGCCCGCAGCGCGTGCTCGGCATGCGCCGTCACGAAGATGACGGCTGGGGCCTGGGGGCGATCGCGCAGCAGCGCGGCCAAACCCAGCCCGTCCAGCCCCGGCATCTGCACGTCCAGCAACACCACGTCCCAGGTTTCGCTGCTCAGGCGCGCCAGCGCGGTGCGCGCGTCGGCCGCCTCGCCCGTTTCCACGTCCGCCTTCAGTTCGGCCAGCAAATCGACCAGGCGCTGGCGCGCCAACGCCTCGTCGTCCACCACCAGCACCCGGGTGACCATCCTTTGCGTCCTCCAGCGCGACCGCCCGCGCGCGTCCAAGGGCACGCCGCTACAATCGTGCCGCTTTTATAACGTCAGCACGCCGCGCGCGTCCAGTCTGCTTACCCCCATGTCGCACCACCAGCTCGACGCCAAATCCCAAGCCTGGTCGGCCCTGTTCTCCGAACCGATGAGCGAGCTGGTGCAACGCTACACCGCCAGCGTGTTTTTCGATCGGCGCCTGTGGAAGGCCGACATCCAGGGCAGCCTGGCCCACGCTGAAATGCTGGCGGCCCAGGGCATCATCAGCGCCCAGGACTGGGCCGACATCCAGCGCGGACTGCAACAGATCGCGCAGGAGATCGAAAACGGCACGTTCCAGTGGAAGCTGGAGCTGGAGGATGTGCACCTCAACATCGAGGCGCGCCTGACCCAGCTGGTGGGTGATGCCGGCAAGCGGCTTCACACCGGGCGCAGCCGCAATGACCAGGTCGCCACCGACGTGCGCTTGTGGCTGCGCGACGAAATCGACGCCCTGCTAGGCTTGCTGCGCGAGTTGCAGGCGGTGCTGGTGGAGGTGGCCGAGCGGCATGTGAACGTCATCCTGCCGGGCTTCACCCATCTGCAGGTGGCGCAGCCGGTCAGCTTTGCGCACCATCTGCTGGCCTACGTGGAGATGTTGGCGCGCGACGAGGAGCGGCTGCTCGACGTGCGCCGGCGCACCAACCGCTTGCCGCTGGGCAGCGCGGCGCTGGCCGGCACCACCTACCCGCTCGACCGCGCGCGCGTGGCGCGCACGCTCGGCATGGTCGATGAGCACGGCGAGCCGCAGCTGTGCATGAACAGCCTGGATGCAGTCAGCGACCGCGACTTCGCCATCGAATTCACCGCCGCTGCCGCACTCATCATGGTGCACATCAGCCGGCTGAGCGAGGAATTGATCCTGTGGATGAGCCAGAACTTTGGCTTCATCCGCATCGCGGACCGCTTCACCACCGGCAGCTCCATCATGCCGCAGAAGAAAAACCCCGACGTGCCGGAACTCGCGCGCGGCAAGACGGGGCGTGTGGTGGGGCACCTGATGGGGTTGCTGACGCTGATGAAAGGCCAGCCGCTGGCCTACAACAAGGACAATCAGGAAGACAAAGAGCCGCTGTTCGACACGGTGGACACGCTTAAGGACACGCTGCGCATCTTCATCGACATGATCGGAGGCGAGCGTGATCCGGCCACCGGGCAGCGCTCGGGGGGCCTCGTGGTCAACCGCGAGGCGATGCAAGCTGCCGCACGGCGCGGCTACGCCACCGCCACCGACCTGGCGGACTACCTGGTCAAAAAGGGCGTGCCGTTCCGGGATGCGCACGAGACCGTGGCCGCTGCCGTGCGGCTGGCCAGCGAGCGCGGGGTGGATTTGAGCGAACTGCCACTGCCCGATCTGCAGCGCTTTCACCCCAGCATCCAGGCGGATGTCTACGAGGTGCTGAGCCTGCCAGGAAGCCTGGCCGCGCGCAACACGCTGGGGGGCACGGCGCCTGCCCAGGTGCGCCAACAGATCCAGCGCCACCGCGCCCGGCTCGCGGGCCGGATCCACTGAGATCGGCCCCGAACCGTCTCGCCCGCCTCGGGCGCCACGGCGGCAGCGGCCACGGTGCCCTGCGAGGTGCCCCGGACCGCAGCACGCGGCCCGGGCGCCTGCGCGGGCTCAGGCGGCAGCGGGCTCAGCGCAGCGAGCCGGCTGGGCCGCCTCAGGAGCCGCCGGGGTGGGCTGGACCAGCCGGCGGTAGTACGTGGGCAGCGCAAACAGAGCGCCATGCACCTCGGCGTTGTAGTACTGCAGATCCGGCAAAGCCGCCACGCGCGCCTGCAAGGTCGCGGCCTCCAGCGCCAGCGGCTGCAGCCGATCCGAAGCAATCGCAAACCCCCAGTACGCCCCATACAGCGGGATGTACAGCCCAAAGGGATGCACCTGCTCAAACACCGCACGCAGCTCGGCGTTGATGCGGCGCACCTGCTCGGGCTCAAACACCGGCGTGCCGGTGTGCAGCACCACCGCCCCACCCGGCCGCAGGATGCGCTTGAGCGCCCGGAAAAACGGCTCCTGATAGAGCGAGCCGGCGGGCGTCTCGGGATCGGTCAGATCCAGCAGGATCAAGTCGAAGCGCTCCTGGGTCTGCGCCACGAACGCCAGGCCATCGCCGATTTGGACGTGCAGGCGCGGGTCGTCGAACACGCCGCGGTGCACCGCCTGCAGGTGCTGCTTGGCGATGGCCACGACATCGCCGTCCAGCTCGGCCATCACCACCCGCTGCACGCTGCGGTGCTTGAGCACCTCCTCGGCCGCGCCACCGTCGCCCCCGCCGATGATCAGCACGTCGCGCGGCGCGCCATGGGCCACCGCCGCCGGGTGCACCAGAGACTCGTGATAGAAAAATTCCTCGCCTTCGGAGGTCATGAAGTGACCATCGATGCGCATCGCCAGCCCGAAGCGCGGTGTGCGCATCAGCTCGATCGTCTGGTACGGGCTGCGTTGCGACAACACCCGCTCGCTGCTGGTGTAGCCGTAGACCGCATCGCCCTCGTCATTGAGGGCTTCCAGAATGGTTTCGGCCGGCGGCCGTTGCTCGCGGCCCCGCTGCAGGCGGTGAATTTCACTGCGGCCCGGCTCAAACGCAGCCACGATTTCGCGCAGCAGCGCCTCGGCCTTGGCCGAATTGTCGGTGGTGAAGTTGCAGACGTAAACGTCCAGCGTCACCGCGCGTCGCTCGGGCCAGGTGTGCACCGCCAGATGCGACTCGGCCAGCAACAGCATGCCCGTCACCCCGCCCGGCTGGCCGTTGAAAGGCGGAAACGCATACCACTTTTCATCGACCAGGGTCAGCCCCACCCCGATCGTGTGGCGTCGGCACAGCTCGGCCAGCGCCGCCGCGTCGGTCATCAGACCGTCGGCCCCTCGGCAGTCGTACAGATCAGCCGTCAGATGAAGCCCTTGCATGGCTCGATCCCCCATCCAATCGTGTTGCACCACCAGACCGATGCGGCCTGGACGAAA
>JANWZF010000265.1 GCA_025054905.1 Tepidimonas sp. | reverse complement strand
ACGCCCGTACAAGCCTGCCTGGCCACGCGAGCGCGCGCTGGCCTTTCTTCAGGAGCAGTCCGGGCGCCACTTCTGGCCCGATGCCGTGCAGGCGCTGCTGCGCCGCCTGGACGACATCTGGGCGATTCACCTGGCCTGGCGCGATGAGGATGCAGCGTAGCGGCGGGCTGCCGTGGCAGCGTTTGGCGCGCGCGACCGCGAGGGCCCATCCAGCGCTGCCCGGTCGCGGCCGCCCCGCCCGCGGGCTTGCTTGACCCAACCTTGCATGGTGGATGCGGGGGCGCAGGAGCGATGGTGTCGCAGCACGGCAAGTCAGTCCGCTGGATCCACCCCGATGCTCCGGCCAAGCCGCCGGTCGGCGCGGCCTGCAACGGCTGTGGCGTGTGCTGCCTGTGGAAGCCTTGTCCGCTGGGCATCGTGCTGTCGCGTCGGTGCACCGGGTCCTGTGTGGCCCTGCGTTGGGATGACGCGCAGCGCCGCTACCACTGTGGGGCGCTGCTGGACCCTGCCTCCGCCCTGGGGTGCAGGGGTGGGCCCTGGCCACGCTGGCTGCAGGCATGGGTGCGCCGTGGGGTGGCGCGCTGGATCGCCGCGGGTCGCGGCTGCGATGCCGACGTGCAGGTCGAATCGGCCGATCCTTGACGCGCATCAAGCGCGGCCGCAGGGGGGCGTTCACAATGTCAGCCTATTGGCATGCATGAATGGAGTGCGCCATGGACATGGCGGCGTGGATCGAGCGTTGGGGGGAGGCGACGGTGCTGGCCGCCGGTGGCCTGGTGCTGGGGCTGGGTTTTGGTTTTTTTGGGCAACGCTCCAAGTTTTGCCTGCGTGCCGCGGTGATCGAGTTTTGGCATCGCCGCTTTGGCGACAAGCTGGCGGTGTGGCTGCTGGCGTTTGCCACTGCGGTGGTGGCGGTGCAGACCATGGTGCTGCTGGGCTGGCTGGACGTCTCCAGCGCGCGTCAGCTGTCAGCACGGGGCAGCCTGTCCGGTGCCCTGCTCGGCGGCCTGCTGTTCGGTTTGGGCATGGTCATGACGCGCGGCTGCGCCAGCCGGCTGCTGGTGCTGTCGGCCCATGGCAACCTGCGCGCGCTGCTGTCGGGGTTGATCTTTGCCGTCACGGCGCAGGCCTCCCTGGGCGGGGTGCTGGCACCCTGGCGCGAAGCCATCAGCGCCTGGTGGGTTGTGGAGGGAGGGGCGTCGCGCAATTTGCTGGCGCTGGTGGGCGCTGGGTCCCGCGAGGGTCTGCTGTTCGGCCTGGTGTGGATGGGGGCGGCGCTGTGGTTTGCGGTGCGCAGCGGCTGGAGTTTCTGGAAGTGGGTTGGCGGGGCGGCCACAGGCCTGATGGTGGCGCTGGCGTGGGGGTTCAGCTACCAGGTCATGGTCCATTCGTTCGAGCCGGTGCAGATCCAGGGCATGACGTTCAGCGGGCCGTCGGCCGAGTGGCTGATGCGCGTGCTGGCCGAGCCGGGCAAGCCCTGGTCGTTCGGCCTGGGGTTAATGCCGGGGGTGTTTCTGGGCTCGCTGGCGGGCGCGCTGCTCGGGCGGGAGTGGAAGCTGGAGGGTTTTGGTGGCGCCTACACGATGCCGCGCTACATCGTCGGCGCGATCCTGATGGGCTTTGGCTCGATGCTGGCGGGGGGCTGCGCCGTCGGCGCCGGCATGACGGGGGGATCGATTTTTGCGCTGACCGCCTGGGTGACGCTGGTGGGCATGTGGGTGGGGGGCGGCATCGCCGACCGCTTGATCGACCGGCCGCACCCCGCGTGGCAGCCGGTGGCCGCCACCGCCGACATGGCGCGTGCGCCCTGAGCGGTCAGCGTGGCCTGCCCCCGCCACGGGGTCAGCATGAAGCAGCCCGGCCGCTCGAAGAACGTCGAAGCGAGGATGGTCACGGGTCCCCGGCGCGCTGCGGAGGTCATCGATGGGGCGGGCCTTGAGCTTTGCAGCACACCCTATCCGGGCTATAATGAATGGTTCACCAAACCGACCAGGTGGTGAATGAAGGCAGTCGTGAAGGCTTGCTGCAATGCGGCGGGTCTTCCCAGCATCGAAGAGGAATCCTATGTACGCGGTCATAAAAACCGGCGGTAAGCAATATCGCGTTGCAGCCGGCGAAAAAATCAAGGTAGAACAGATCGCTGCGGACGTAGGCCAAGAGATCGTGATCGACCAGGTGTTGGCCGTGGGCAACGGCGCCGACATCCGGGTGGGCACCCCCTTGGTCAGCGGCGCAACGGTCACGGCCAAGGTGGTGGCGCATGGGCGCGGCGAAAAGGTGCGCATCTTCAAGCTGCGCCGCCGCAAGCACTACCAGAAGCGCCAAGGCCATCGGCAAAACTACACCGAGCTGGAGATCGGCTCGATCAACATTGGATGAGGTGACGCACCATGGCACAGAAAAAAGGCGGCGGCTCCACGCGCAACGGGCGTGATTCCAAGCCCAAGATGCTGGGCGTCAAGGTCTTCGGTGGCCAGGACGTCCAGGCGGGTGCCATCATCGTGCGCCAGCGCGGCACCCAGTTCCACCCCGGTGTCGGCACCGGCATCGGCAAGGATCACACCATCTACGCCACCGTGGCGGGCAAGGTGGAGTTCACCGTCAAGGGGCCGCTGAAGCGCAAGGTGATCAACGTCATCGCCGCCTGAAGCGGCCGGCGCCGTGGCCGCGCCGCCACCGTGCGCCGTGGCCCGCTCAAAGCGCTGTGATCGAGGGCCCGCCTGCTGCGGGCCCTTTGTCGTTGCGGCGTTCACGCCGCCGCTTTTTCTTCCCCTACCCCAGCGCAGCAAAGGCACGCCATGAAATTTGTCGACGAAGCCTGGATCGAGGTGGCCGCGGGGGACGGCGGCAACGGCTGCGCCTCGTTTCGGCACGAGAAGTTCAAGGAATTTGGTGGGCCGGATGGCGGTGACGGAGGCCGTGGTGGGCATGTGTGGGCCGAAGCCGACCCCAACCTGAACACGCTGGTGGACTTTCGTTACGCGCGCCGGCATGAGGCGCAGCGCGGCGAGCATGGGCGCGGCTCGGACCAGTACGGGGCCAAGGGCGCGGACGTCGTGCTGCGCATGCCGGTGGGTACGATCATCCGCGACGCCGACAGCGGCGAGCTGTTGGGCGAGCTGCTGGCGCCCGGGCAACGCCTGCTGCTGGCCAAGGGTGGCGACGGCGGCCTGGGCAATCTGCACTTCAAGAGCTCCACCAACCGTGCCCCTCGCCAGCGCACGCTGGGCAAGCCGGGCGAGCGCCGTCGGCTGCATCTGGAGCTGAAAGTGCTGGCCGATGTCGGGCTGCTGGGCATGCCCAACGCCGGCAAGTCCACGCTGATTGCGGCTGTCTCCAACGCGCGACCGAAGATTGCCGACTATCCGTTCACGACGCTGCACCCCAATCTCGGCGTGGTGCGCGTCGGGCCACAGCAGAGCTTCGTGATCGCCGACGTGCCGGGCCTGATCGAGGGCGCCGCTGAAGGCGCGGGCCTGGGACACCAGTTTTTGCGTCACCTGCAGCGCACCCGGTTGCTGTTGCACCTGGTGGATCTGGCGCCGTTTGATGAGACGGTCGATCCGGTGGCGCAGGTGCGCGCCATCGTCGCGGAGCTGAAAAAGTACGATCCCGCGCTGGCGGCCAAGCCGCGCTGGCTGGTGCTCAACAAGCTGGACATGGTGCCAGAGGATGAACGCCAGGCGCGTGTGCGCGACGTCGTGCGCCGGCTGCGCTTCAAGGGCCCGGTGTACGCGGTGTCGGCATTGACGCGGCAGGGGCTGGAGCCGCTGATGCGTGATGTGCACCAGTGGCTGGTGGCCCAGCGGCAGGGGCCCGAAGACCCCGTGCCGACCGACCCGCGTTTTGACCCCGCGCGTCCGGGGGACGAAGGGGTGGCGGACATAACGGCGGACGGCCGGGCGCAGGGTTGAATCGCCGTATCATCGGCGCTACCCATGACGACGCCCGCCTGCACAACCCCCGACGCGCATGACGTGCGCGATCCTGCCACCGGCCTGACCCTGCCCCAACGCCGCCCGGCCGACGTGCTGCGCGCGGCACGGCGCATCATCGTCAAGGTGGGCTCCAGCCTCGTCACCAACGAGGGGCGGGGGCTGGATGCCCATGCCATCGGCGAATGGGCGCGCCAGCTGGCCGTGCTGGCGCGCGATGGCCGCGAACTGGTGATGGTCTCCAGCGGCGCCATCGCCGAAGGCATGAAGCGGCTGGGCTGGACCGTGCGGCCCAAGGAACTGCATGAGCTGCAGGCCGCCGCCGCGGTGGGGCAGATGGGCCTGGCGCAAATGTGGGAGAGCTGCCTG
>JANWZF010000135.1 GCA_025054905.1 Tepidimonas sp. | reverse complement strand
GCGCCGCCCCACAGCACCTGACGGCCCATCGCAATCGGTTCGGCGCGCTCCTGCGGGCCAGGCATGAATTCGGGCAGTGCGCAGACCTCGATTTGTTGGCCGGTGAACTGTTCGATGGCCATCATCCAGCCTTCTTCGTCCAGGCTGACGAAGCTCAGCGCTTCGCCCTCGGCGCCGGCGCGGCCGGTGCGGCCGATGCGGTGCACGTAGTCTTCCGGGACATTGGGGATGTCGTAATTGATGACGTGCGGCAGTTCTTCGATGTCGATGCCTCGTGCAGCGATGTCGGTGGCCACCAGCACGCGCAGCTGGCCGCTCTTGAAGCCTTCCAGGGCCTGCGTGCGCGCGGTCTGGCTTTTGTTGCCGTGCAGCGCCATGGCGCTGATGCCGTGTTCGTTGAGGAATTGGGCCACCTGGTTGGCGCCGAACTTGGTGCGCGTAAACACCAGCACCTGGTTCCAGCCTTGGGTTTGCAGCAGGTGACGCAGCAGCGCCATCTTCTGCGCGCGCGCCACCGGATAGATGACCTGGCGCACGCGCTGCGCGGTCGTGTTGGCCGGCGTGACCTGGATCAGTTTGGGCTGACGCAGCAACCCCTGCGCCAGGGCCTTGATCTCGTCGCTGAAGGTGGCCGAAAACAGCAGGCTTTGCTTGTGGGCTGGCAGCAGCGCCAGCACCTTGCGCACGTCGTGGATGAAGCCCATGTCCAGCATGCGGTCGGCTTCATCGAGCACCAGGATCTGCACGGTGCCCAGATCGATGTGGCCCTGCTCGGCCAGATCGAGCAGCCGGCCGGGAGTGGCCACCAGGATGTCGGTGCCCTTGGCCAGCTTTTCAATTTGCGGGTTGATGCCCACGCCACCGAAGACGACCACCGAGCGCAGCTTCAGGTGCTTGCCGTAGGCTTTGATCGACTCGCCCACCTGGGCCGCCAGCTCGCGCGTGGGCGTCAGGATCAGGGCACGGATCGGGCGAAACTGCCCACGCTTGGGGGGCTCGCCGGTGGTGGCCAGACGCTGCAGCAGCGGCAGCGTGAACGCGGCGGTCTTGCCGGTGCCGGTTTGCGCGCCGGCCAGCACGTCGTGTCCGGCCAGCACGGCGGGGATGGCCTCGGCCTGGATCGGGGTGGGCTCGGTGTAGCCCTGTTCGCGCACGGCTTCCACGAGGGCCGGCAGCAATTGAAGTTCTTCGAAGGTCATGTTGCATTGGGGCGCCCATGCCGGGGCGCGCGGCATCGGCCCTGTTCCGCCAGCGATCCACATTGCGGATCCCACCGCGCCATCTCAGCGCTGCGTTGGGCGGCTCAGTCGGGGGCAGATGGGGTGAAAATAGAACCGGCGACGCACCCGATGAAGCCCCGCTGGGGGCCGTCGAGCGCTGCGCGGCTCTGGCATCGTTGCCGGCCGGACCGTGACTGATGCGGCCCAGCTAGGCGCAATTGTCGCATAACTGGGATAATCGGCACCAGCCCGGGCTGCGTTCCCGGGACATTTTTTTCCGTATCCGTTGTTTTTGCTCAAGGTGACCCTGCGATGGCCCAGTATGTGTTCACGATGAACCGCGTCTCCAAGACCGTGCCGCCCAAGCGGCAGATCTTGAAGGACATTTCGCTGAGCTTTTTCCCCGGGGCCAAGATCGGCGTGCTCGGCTTGAACGGCGCGGGCAAGTCCACGCTGCTGAAGATCATGGCCGGGGTGGACAAGGACTTCGAGGGCGAGGCCTACCCGATGCCCGGCATCAAGATCGGTTACCTGCCACAGGAGCCGCAGCTCGATCCGGACAAGACCGTGCGTGAGGTCGTCGAAGAGGGGATCGGGGGGGCGCTGGCGGCCAAGAAACGTCTGGAGGAGGTTTACGCCGCCTACGCCGAGCCGGACGCCGATTTCGACAAGCTGGCGGCTGAGCAGGCCGAGCTGGAGGCCATCATCGCCGCCGCGGGCAGCGAAAACACCGATCTGCAGCTGGAGCTGGCGGCCGATGCGCTGAACCTGCCGCCGTGGGATGCCGTGATCGGCCATCTCTCGGGCGGGGAAAAACGCCGCGTGGCGCTGTGCCGGCTGCTGCTGTCCAAGCCTGACATGCTGCTGCTGGATGAGCCCACCAACCACCTGGATGCCGAAAGCGTGCATTGGCTCGAGCAGTTTTTGCAGCGCTTCCCCGGCACGGTGGTGGCCATCACGCACGACCGCTACTTCCTGGACAACGCGGCGGAGTGGATCCTGGAGCTGGACCGCGGCATGGGCATCCCGTACAAGGGCAACTACTCGCAGTGGCTGGAGCAGAAGGAGCGCCGGTTGGAGCAGGAACAAAAGGCCGAAGATGCGCGCCGCAAGGCCATGAAGGAGGAGCTGAAGTGGGTGCGCGCCAACGCCAAGGGCCGCCAGGCCAAGAGCAAGGCGCGCCTGCAGCGCTTCGAGGAGCTTTGCGACGTCGAGTATCAGAAGCGCAACGAGACCAACGAGATCTTCATCCCGGTGGCCGAGCGGCTCGGCTCGCAGGTGATCGAGTTTCGCAACGTCAGCAAGGGCTTTGGCAACCGGCTGCTGATCGACAATTTGAGCTTTACCGTGCCGGCGGGGGCCATCGTCGGCATCATCGGGCCCAACGGCGCGGGCAAGTCCACGCTGTTTCGCATGATCCAGGGTGTGGAAAGGCCTGACCGCGGCGAGATCATCATCGGTCAGACCGCCAAGCTGGCGTTCGTGGATCAAAGCCGCGACTGCCTGGATCCGAACAAGACGGTGTGGGAGGAAGTCTCCGGCGGTCTGGACAACATCGTCGTGGGCAAGTTTGTCATGCCCAGCCGTGCGTACCTGGGGCGCTTCAATTTCAAGGGCAACGACCAGCAAAAGCGGGTGGGTGACCTGTCGGGCGGCGAACGGGGCCGGCTGCACCTGGCCAAGACGCTGGCCAAAGGGGGCAACGTGCTGCTGCTGGACGAGCCGTCCAACGACCTCGACGTCGAGACGCTGCGCGCACTGGAGGAGGCGCTGCTGGAGTTTGCCGGCAGTGCCCTGGTGATCAGCCACGACCGCTGGTTCCTCGACCGCATTTGCACCCACATCCTGGCTTACGAAGGCGACAGCCAGTGGTACTTCTACGACGGCAACTTCACGGAATACGAGGCTGACAAGGTGCGTCGCCTGGGTGAGGAAGGCGCGCGTCCGAAGCGGGTGCGCTTCAAGTCGCTGACGTGACCGCGGCGGGCCGCAGGGCTGTGCGGCGCGTCGCATTTCGTTCAAAATGGCGGTAATGAAACGTCAAATGACGGAAATCGACACTGAAGTGCAGCCCCAGGCCACCTACACCACGCTGGAGGTGGCGCGGCTGCTGGGGATGGCGGTGCGCTCGGTGCAGCTGATGGTCGACCGCGGCGACCTGCAGGCTTGGCGCACGCCGGGCGGGCATCGGCGCATCACCGGTGAGTCGCTGCGTGTCTGGATCGAGCGCAGCCGCAGCGCCCCGGCGCACAGCGAGTCGCGCCGGCGTTCCCATCGGCCTGTCCGGGTGTTGCTGATCGAGGATTCCTCGCATTTTCAGCAGCTGGTCCGGCTGCTGGTGCAGCAGCATTTTCCGCAGATCCAGCTGCACGTGGCCGACGATGGCATTTCAGGGCTGGTGTCGTTTGGCCAGTTGCAACCCGACCTGTTGATCGTCGACATCGTGTTGCCGGGCATCGACGGCGCCTCGATGATCATGGGGCTGCGCAACCATGCGCTGATCGGCGACTGCGGCCTGATCGTGCTGACCGCGCTGAACGACCAGGAGCGCAGCGAATACGCGCACGCGCTGCATGGCGTCACCGTGGTGCACAAGCCTGATCTGGTGCGTGAGCTCCCGGGCCTGATCGAGCGCATGCTGGGTGCGCGCCTGGCCGCGGCGCCTGAGGCGGCCGTCAACCCAGCCAGCGCGCCAGCCCGTCGCCGGGCAGCAGCCACAGCAACCCTGCAGTCATGACCACGTAGCGCCCGAACTTGCCGATGGCCATGTAGGCCACGCACGGCCAAAAAGGAAATTTCAGCCATCCGGCCACCGCGCACAGCGGATCGCCCACCGCCGGCAGCCAGCTGAGCAGGCACGCTTTGGGGCCGAAGCGCTCCAGCCATGCCAGTGCGCGCAGATGCGTGGGCGAGCCGCGCGCGCGATCCAGCGCGGCGTGCGCCCCGTAGCCCATGGCCCAGCTGATCGCCCCCCCGATCGTGTTGCCCACGGTGGCCACCAGCACCGCGGGCCAAAACAGCTCCGGATTGAGTTGGACCAACCCGAAGACGGCGGGCTCCGAACCCATCGGCAGCAAGGTGGCCGACAGCAGCGCCACCACGAACACGGTGGTCAGGCCGACCTCGGGCAAGGCCAGCGTCTGCAGCAAGGGCAAGATCCAGGTCTCCATCGGGCAAGGCGAACCAGGGCGCGCCAGTATAGGGTGTGGCGCAAGCCCGTGCTGCCGCCGCAGGGGTACAATCCTGCCCGCTTTTTGTGCACTCCCATGATCGACACCGGCCTGGTCCTTGGGCCCTACACCCTGCCCAACCGCCTGTTCATCGCGCCGATGGCCGGAGTCACCGACCGGCCGTTTCGCCGCCTGTGCAAGCGGCTGGGCGCCGGCCATGCGGTCAGCGAAATGATCACCTCGCGGCCCGAGCTGCGCGACAGCCTGAAGACCGCGCGCCGCGCCAACCACGAGGGTGAGCCGGGCCCGATCGCGGTGCAGATCGCCGGCACCGATCCGGCCATGATGGCCGAGGCGGCACGCTACAACATCGACCGCGGCGCGCAGATCATCGACATCAACATGGGCTGCCCGGCCAAAAAAGTCTGTCAGAAGTGGGCCGGCTCGGCTCTGATGCAGGACGAGGCGCTGGCGGCGGCCATCATCGAGGCCGTGGTGGCGGCCTGCCAGCCGCACGGCGTGCCGGTGACCCTGAAGATGCGCACCGGTTGGTGCGCCCAGGTGCGCAACGCGCCACGGCTGGCGCGTCTGGCCGAAAGTGCGGGTGTGCAGATGCTGGTGATCCACGGCCGCACGCGCGAGCAGGGCTACGCCGGGGTGGCCGAGCATGACACCACCGCGCTGGTCAAGACGCTGGTGCGCATCCCCGTGGTGGCCAACGGCGACCTCGATGGTGGGGCGGCCGTGGCGCGCGTGCTGCGCCACACCGGCGCCGATGCGGTGATGATCGGACGCGCGGCGCAGGGGCGACCGTGGCTGGTGCGCGAGATCGCCCATGAGCTGCGCACCGGCCAGCCCGCGCCTGCGCCGACCACGGCCGAGCTGCGCCAATGGTTGAGCGAACATCTGCTGGATCACTACGCGCTGTATGGCGAGTCGGTGGGGGTGCGCAGCGCGCGCAAGCACCTGCTGTGGTACCTGCGGGCGCTGGGCGGGCCGGTTGCGGCGCAGCAGCGCTTGCGCCAGGCCATCATCGCCGCCGAGCGGCCCGAGCAACAGCTGCAGGCGCTGCACACCTTCTTGGACGAGCGTGAATCCTGCGCCGGCACCACCGAAGCCTGCGCCCCCCAACCTTGCGCCAGCCGCGCGCTGGCCTGCGCCTGAAGAGGACCCGATGGACCGCCACAGCCCTGCCTTGCCCGAGTGCGTGCGCGCCAGCCTGGAGGCTTATTTTGCCACCCTGGGCGAGACCGAACCGGCCAACCTGCACGACATGCTGGTGCGTGCCGTGGAAAAACCGCTGCTGGAAGTGGTGATGGCGCGTGCGCGTGGTAACCAGTCCCGCGCCGCGCAGTGGCTGGGGCTCAACCGCAACACGCTGCGCAAGAAGCTGCTGGAGCACGGCTTGCTCGACCGCTGACCATGCGCGCGCCGCTCCTTTTTCGTGACTGCCCGAGGATCCGTTGACCATGAGAGCCCTGCTTTCCGTTTCCGACAAGACCGGCGTGCTGGAGCTGGCGCGCGAGCTGCACACGCTGGGCGTGCAGCTGATCTCCACCGGCGGCACCGCCCGCCTGCTG
>JANWZF010000123.1 GCA_025054905.1 Tepidimonas sp. | reverse complement strand
CGACTGCGGGCGCGACGACGTGCGCATCGAGCCGCTGCGCGGCAACCTCGACACCCGGCTGCGCAAGCTCGACGAGGGGCAGTACCACGCGATCGTGCTGGCGGCGGCGGGTCTGAAGCGTCTGGGTCTGCAGCAGCGCATTCGCCATCTGTTCGATCCTCAGGAGATGCTGCCTGCCGCCGGGCAGGGGGCGCTGGGTTTGGAGGTGCTGCAAGCGCGGGCGGACGTGGCCGCGGTGCTGGCACCGCTGGCGGATTGGCCGACCTGGTGCGCGGTGGAGGCCGAGCGGGCCGTCTCGCGCGCGCTGGGGGGCAGTTGCTCGGTGCCGCTGGCGGCCCATGCCAGTTGGGCCGGCGTGCCGCCCGCAACCCCCGGCACGAGCGCGCTGCTGACGCTGCACGCGGCGTGGGGCGATGCCGAAACCACGGCCCCGCTGTGCACCACCAGCGTGCAAGAGGAGGTTGGCACGCTGCAGGCGGCGCGCGCGCTGGGCGAGCGCGCCGCGCGCGAGCTGCTGCGCCAAGGGGCGCGCGGGGCGTCCGTCTGACGCGGCGATCCATGGCGCGCCCGACCGTCGTCGTCACGCGCCCGGCCGAGCAGGCGGCTCCTTGGGTGGCGGCGCTGCAGGCGCACGGGTGGCCGGCGCTGGCCCTGCCGCTGCTGCGCATCGAGCCGCTGCTGCGGCCTGGCTCGGCGCCGCCTTGGCAGGCCGGGGGAGGCTGGGATGCCGTGATGGTGGTCAGCCCCGCAGCGGTGGACGTGATGCGGGCCGCTGGCTGGGGGCCGCCACCGCCGCCCGTGCGGCTGTGGGCTCCGGGCGAAGGCACGGCCCGTGCCCTGCGGGCTTGGGGGGTGCCGGCGCCGCGCATCGACTGCGCCCCTGCGGAGGCTGAGCGCATCGACGCCGAAGCGCTGTGGTCCGTGGTGGCGCCGCAGGTCCGCGCCGGCTTTGCGCTGCTGGTGGTGCGCGGAGACTCCGAAGGGGCAGGACAGGGGCGCGAGTGGCTGCTGCAACAGGTGCGCGCCGGCGCAGGCCGCGCCGAGGCTGTGTCGGTGTACCGGCGCCGTGCGGCATCCTGGGATGCCCATCAGCAGCAGCTGGCGCGCCAGGCCGCCGCCGGTGGCGTATGGTTGTTGAGCAGCAGCGAAGCCGCCGCCTATTTGCCCCGCGTGCTGCCCGAAGGGGCCTGGGGGCAGGCCACGGCGTTGGCCACACACCCCCGCATCGCGGCCGTCGCGCAAACGTTGGGTTTTGGCCGCGTGCTGACCACGCGGCCGGCGCTGGCCGACGTGCTGCAAGCCCTAGAATCGATGGCGTGAGCGATCCAGCCCCTGCTGCCGAACCGTCTGTGGCCCCGCCCGCCTTGGGAGGTGCGTCCCGTGCACGCTGGCTGCCCTGGGCGGCCGCGGGGTTGGCCGTCCTCGCCCTGGCAGCGGCCGTCCTGCTGTGGCAGCGCGTGGGTCGCACCCAGCAAGAGCTGGCGCGGCGCACGATGGAGCTGCAGACCGAGTTGGCGGCAGCGCGCGCGCAGGTCGAACAGGCCCAATCGATCGCCGCCGAGTTGCAGGCCAAGCTTGGCGTGCTGGAGCTGCGCGTGGCCGAGGTCAGCCTGCAGCGCAGCCAGCTCGAAGAGTTGATGCTGGCGGTCTCACGCGCGCGCGACGATGCACTGGTGCAGGACCTGGAGGCGGCGCTGCGGCTGGCCATCCAGCAAAGCGAGCTGACCGGCAGCGTGCAGCCGATGGTGTCGGCGCTGCAGGGGGCGCAGCAGCGCATTGGCCGGGCGGCGCAGCCGCGGCTCAATCCGGTGCAGCGCGCCATCGCCCGCGATCTGGAGCGTCTGCGCGCGGCCACGTTGCTGGACGTGCCGGCGCTGGTCACCCGGCTGGATGAGTTGGCGCGCGGGGTGGAGGAGTGGCCGCTGCGCAACGGGCCACCCCCTGCGCGCCCGACGTCGGCGCCATCCCGCCCCAAAGCCGGGGCGACCCCGGCCGCGGCTGCACCGCAGCCGGACGCATTCTGGTGGCAGCGCTGGCAGGCCTGGGCCGATCGGCAGCTGCGTGACGGCTGGCAGCGCCTGCAGCAGGCAGCTGCCGACCTGGTGCGCATCCGGCGCATCGACCCACCTGAGGCGGTGTTGCTGGCGCCGGAGCAGGCGTACTTTTTGCGTGAGAACGCCCGGCTGTTGCTGCTCAACGCCCGTCTGGCCGTGTTGGCGCGGCAGTTCGACGGGGCCCGGGCCGATGTGCGCGCGCTGCAGCGGCACCTGCAGCGCTATTTCGACCTCGAAGCCGCTCCGATGCCTGCGGTGCAGCGGGCGCTGGAGGAGCTGTTGCGCGACCTGCGTCACGATGCGCTGCCGCGGCCCGATGAGACGCTGGCGGCGCTGGTGGCCGCGGCGGGAGGGCGCTGAGGTGTCCCCACGGGTGGTGCCCGACAGACGCAGGAGGGCGAGGTGAAGGGCATCTTTGGCTGGTTGTGGTGGGCCAGTGTCGCGGTGGCCGCCGCCCTGCTGATGGGGGACAACCCCGCCATCGTGACGCTGTTTTGGCCGCCGTGGCGGGTCGATCTGTCGTTCAACCTCGTCGTGCTGGCGCTGCTGGCGGGGTTCGTGCTCACCTATGCGGCGTGGCGGGGCGTGGCGCTGCTGCGCGAGCTGCCCCAACGCGCGCGGCGCTGGCGGGCCTTGCAGCACGAGCGCGCCACCGTCGGCCTGGTGTTGCAGGCCCAAAGCCATTGGCTGGCCGGACGCTACGTGCGTGCGCAGACGGCCGCGCGCGAGGCCATCGAACGCCTGCGGCAGCCTCAGGCCCCGGCGCCGTCATGGTCGGGGACGCTGTGGGTGCTGGCTCACCTGGTGGCCGCGGAAAGCGCCCATGCGCTGGGGCAGCGGGCGCAGCGCGATGCCTGGCTGCAGGCCGCGCTGCATCCCCCCCATGGGGATGCGGCTCCCGAGGCCCGCGAGGGGGTGGGGCTGCGCGCGGCGGAATGGGCCCTGGAGGCCGGCGATGCGGCGGCGGCTGCGCAGGCGCTGGCTGAGCTGCCGCAGGGGGCGGCCCGGCGCATCCGGGCCGTGCGGTTGCGCTTGCGCTTGGCGCAGTTGCGCCGCGATACCCAGGGGGCGCTGGAAGTGGCGCGGCTGCTGGCCAAGCACCGCGCGCTGTCGCCCGAGGCGGCCCAGACCCTGTTGCGCGGGCTGTGGCGCGACGCGGTGCGCGAAGCCGCCGACGCGCAGGCACTGCTGGCGATCTGGCGCGGGCTGCAGGGAGCGGAACGGCACGATCCGCGGCGCGCGTTGGCGGTGTTGCAGCGCGCCGAGGCGCTGGGTCTGGCGTCGGACGGTGGCGTGGCGCTGCCGCGTGTGGTCGATGAAGCGATGCGGGTGGCCTGGTCCGGCTACGACCAGCTGAGCGAGGACGAGCGGCAGGAACTGGCGCTGCGGCTGGAAGTTTGGCTGGCGCGCCCGGCGGACGATGGCGGATGGTTGGGTCGACTCGAGCAAGCCCAGCGCCGAGCCCCCAACGATGCCGCGTTGCAGTACCTGTGCGGGCATGCGTTTCGGTCACGTGGGCTGTGGGGCAAGGCCCAGACCCTGCTGCAGCAGGCCGCGCGTGCCTTGCCAGCCGGGCGGCTGCGGCGCCGGGCCTGGGTCGCGCTGGCCGAATTGGCCGAACAACGTGGCGACGCGGCTGCTGCCCTGCAGGCGTGGCAAGAGGCTGCCTGCACCGACCTGTAAAACAGCGGGGCGCGCCTTATGAAGGGTGCAGGGTACGGTGGCGGCGCTGGCGGCGAGCGCGGCGGATGCGCCACACCCAGGCCCATTGCACCAACCAGTACACCGTGACGCCCGCGATCGTGGCCACCACCGCCAGCCCCAGCACCAGAGGTTTGCCGACGTCGGTCAGCCAGTCCCACGCCTGCAGCAGGGCGTCCAGCCACGAGCCCGCGCCAGCCACCTCATCCGTGGTGGACAGGGTCGGGGGCTCCTCACCAGCGTGCGCTGGCGTGCCCAGCAGCGCCTGGCCGAGCTTATACGCCCCATAGTAAACTGGCCCAAACGTGACCGGGTTGGTCACCAGCGTGCTGGCCACCGCCGCCGGCAGGTTGGCGCGCAACAGCACGGCCAGCGTGGCCGCCAGCGGTATCTGCGCCACCGGCACCAGCAGCCCGAAAAATACCCCCAGCGCCAACCCCAACGCGAGGCTGCGGCGGTTGAGTCGCCACAAGTGCGGGTGGTGCAGGCGCGGTCCCAGCCAGCGCAGCCCGCGCATCTGATACAGGCGCTCGCGGCTGGGCAGCAGGGAATGCAGACGTTGCAGCATAGGGCTGGGACCAAGGATTCAACCGCGTATTGTCGCGCATGGTCGGCCTGCAGCTCGGCCTGGGGGTTTCACGGCAAGGGCGCGAGCCACGCCAGGCAAGCCTGCAGCAGCGCATCGGGCTGGTCACGGTGCGGGCTGTGGCCGCAGGCCGGCAGCACCACGCGCTGTGCCTGCGGCGCGGCCGCCGCGATGGCATCGAGCTGCGCCAGCGTGCCGTACTCATCCTGCTCACCCTGCACGAGCAGCAGCGGGGCCTGGATGCGGCGGCATTCGGCCCGGATGTCGAAACTACGGAACGCCTCGGACAGCCAGACGTCGTTCCACTGCCAGAACGCGCTGTCGGGGTCGGCGTGGTGGCGCGCCAGGCGGGCGCGCAAATCGCTGTGCAGGTAGGCGTTGCGTGCAGCGGCGATCGCCTGCAGCGCCACCTTTTCGACCAAGACGTGTGGCGCGATGGCGATGCAGCCCGCCACCGGATGCCGCGCGGCGTACAGCAGCGCGATGGTGGCGCCATCCGAGTGTCCAACCAGCACCGGCGGCTGTCGCAGGCCCCAGGCGCGCAGCAATGCAGGCAGGGTTTGCCAGGCTTCGCGGTGCATGTAGTCGGGGCCGTGACGGCCGCGACCCCGCACGTCGTCGATCGGATCCGAACTTCCGTAGCCGCGGCGCGAATACAGCCAGCCGCGGCGGCCGCTGGCGTGGCACAGCTCGGTCGGCCAGTCCCGCCCCCGCTGGCGCCACAACGATACACAGCCGAGGCCCTCGTGCAAAAACACCAACGGAGCCCGCCCGGCGGCCTCGTGCGGTCCGTCGATGGCGCGGACCTCAAGATTCACGCCGCCCAGCGGCATCCGGGCCGATGCATCCAGCGGCAGCCCCATCATCGCTTGCTCAGGCATGGTCACCATCGTAACCCGCTGCCGGCGCGGTATGCTAGCGGGCCCATGCGTTTGCTGCTCGGATCGTTTTGGCGCTCGGTGGCGTATTGCCTGCACCCGCGCGTCATCGCGCTGTCGCTGCTGCCCCTGGTGCTGATGGTGGCCGGGGCGTTTGCGCTCGGCTACCTGTTCTGGGATCGGGCGGTTGATGCGGTGCTGCACGCGCTGGAATCGTGGGCGCTGGTGGAATTTGTGCTCGGCTGGCTCGACAGCGTCGGGCTGGGGGGGCTGCGGGCGGTGGTGGCCCCGCTGCTGGTGCTGGTGCTGGCCACCCCGCTGATCGTGCTGGTGGCGCTGCTGCTGGTGGGGTGGCTGATGACGCCGGCGATCGTCGATCTGGTGGCGGCGCGCCGCTTTCCTGGCCTGCAGCGCCGGCATGGGGCGGGGTGGTGGGTCAGTCTGGGCTGGTCGCTCGGGTCGACGGTGCTGGCGCTGCTGGCGCTGGTGCTGACGTTGCCGCTGTGGCTGATCCCGCCGCTGGCGCTGGTGCTGCCGGCGTTGATTGGCGGGTGGTTGAGCTACCGGGTGCTGGCCTTCGATGCGCTGGCCGATCATGCCAGCCCCGACGAGCGCCGCGCGATCCTGCGTGCGCATCGGGTACCGTTGCTGGCCATGGGCGTGGCCACCGGCCTGATCAGCGCCGCGCCCAGCGTGCTGTGGGCCTCCGGGGCGATGTTCATCGCGCTGGCCCCCCTGCTGCTGCCGCTGGCCATCTGGATCTATGCGCTGGTGTTTGCGTTTGCCTCGCTGTGGTTCGTGCACTACACGCTGGCGGCGCTGGCCGAGCTGCGCTCGGCGACGCAGGCGCCCGCCGAGGCCGCGGCGGCTGGACCGCAGCTTCGTCTGAGCCCTGAGGAGAATCCCGATGTCCCCCGTTGAAGCCCCCCAGGCCGTGCGCTTCGGTCTGATCGTTGTCGGCGATGAAATCCTGTCTGGCAAGCGCCAGGACAAGCATCTGGGCCGGGTGATCGAGCTGCTGCAGGCGCGCGGCCTGACGCTGGCTTGGGCGCACTACGTGGGGGATGACCGCGCGGCGCTGACCGCGCTGCTGAAGCAGGCCTTTGCCAGCGGCGACATCGTGTTCAGCACGGGCGGCATCGGTGCCACGCCCGACGACCACACGCGCCAGGCTGCTGC
>JANWZF010000019.1 GCA_025054905.1 Tepidimonas sp. | reverse complement strand
CCGTCGGGCCGACAACCTGCGCATGACCGGCAAGCTGGTCGTGATCGCAGTCGGGATGTTTGCGTTTGGCTATGCACTGGTGCCGATCTACCGCGCCATCTGTGAAGCCACCGGCATCAACATCCTGGCGCTGGGCGAGCGTAACCTGCCCGGCAAGGTGCGCAGCGATCCGGTCAATACGCAGGTGGATACCTCGCGCACGATCACGGTGGAATTCGACACCAACGTGCGGGGGCCATGGCACTTCAAGCCCGAGGTGCGCTCGATGCAGGTGCATCCGGGGCAGCTGGCCACCGTGATGTACGAGTTCCAGAACGTGCAAAACCGCACGATGGCCGCGCAGGCCATTCCCAGCTACGCGCCACGCCAGGCCGCCAACCACTTCAACAAGCTGGAGTGCTTCTGCTTCACGCAGTACACGCTGGCACCCGGCGAGAAGCGGCAGTGGCCGGTGGCCTTCGTGATCGATCCGAAACTGCCCAAGGACGTCAAGACCATCACGCTGTCGTATACCTTTTTTGAAGTCGGGTCGCCCACCCCGCCGGCGCCGACGGCTGCGCTGAACGCCGGAGGCTCGCGCTCATGAGCGTGCCTGCCCACCGCCGTCCGGTGTCGTGGCTGGAGACGGTGCGCGCCGTGCTGTGGAGCTTTCTCGGGCTGCGACGCCGGGCCGACTTCGAGCGCGATGTGCAGCGGCTCAACCCGATCGCCGTCATGGCCACCGCGGTGGTACTGACGGTGCTGTTCGTGGTGCTGCTGATGCTGATCGTGCACTGGGTGGTGGCCAGTAGCTGAGTGCCATGAACCCACGATGATCTGCAAGACAACGACTTTGCATTGAGGAGTAACCATGTCCGCAACCACCCACGGCACCACGCCGTACTACTACGTCCCAGGGTTGTCGCGCCATCCGGCCATGGCGGCCTTTGGGCTGTTTTTCGTCATCCTTGGCGCCGGCCAGTGGATCAACGGCGTCGACTGGGGCCCATGGTCGCTGGCCTTCGGGCTGGCGTGGTGGCTCGTGGTGCTGTATCAGTGGTTCCGCGACGCCGTGCACGAAAGCGAATCGGGTCTGTACAGCCGCAAGATCGATGTGTCGTTTCGCTGGAGCATGAGCTGGTTCATCTTCAGCGAGGTGATGTTTTTCGGCGCCTTCTTTACTGCCCTGTGGTGGGCGCGGGCACATTCAGTGCCAGCCTTGGGAAACCTGGAAAATGCCTTGATCTGGCCGAATTTCCAGGCCGTATGGCCATCGGTGCAGCCCGGAGCCACCGCCTCGCCGGCTGGCATCGTCGAGCCGTTCCAGACGGTGGGGCCGTTCTGGTTGCCTACCATCAACACGGCTTTACTGCTGACCTCCGGTGTGACGCTGACGATCGCCCACCATGCGCTGCAGGACGACAACCGCACCAAGGCCATTGCGTTCATGTGGTTGACTGTGCTGCTGGGGGCGACGTTCCTGCTGGTGCAAGGCTATGAATACGTCCACGCCTACACCGACCTGAACCTGAAGCTGAACTCAGGCATTTTTGGCTCGACCTTCTTCATGCTGACCGGCTTCCACGGGCTGCACGTGTTCATCGGCATGCTGATGCTGATCGTCATCACGCTGCGCCTGCAAAAGGGCCACTTCACCAAGGACCGCCACTTTGGCTTTGAGGGCGCGGCCTGGTACTGGCACTTCGTCGACGTGGTGTGGCTGTTCCTGTACGTGCTGGTGTATTGGATGTAACGGCCACGATCGCACGCGCATCCTAGACGAGGCACCCGCGTGGGTGCCTCGCGTGTTTCACGGCAACCCCGCGCCGAAGAGGGGACGGCTGTGTCCGATATTCAGCGCACCGGCAGCCCGGTGGGCTGAATCCAGCCCATCGTGTGGCTCAGGATCAGCAGCACAAACAGCAGCACCGACAGGCCAATGCGCATCGTCAGGGCGCGGGCCATGCGGCGCGAGCGCTGGGGATCGCCGCTGCTGGAATCGCCACGCATCATGGCCACCAGGGCCGTGCCCAGGCTGGCGACAATGCCAATGAAGGCCAGCAGAACAAGCATTTTCATGGTGTGCGATTATCGATGGCTATGCGGCGCAGCGCACGTTTTTGGATCGTGACCCTGGTGGCACTGTTGGCGTTGGGCCTGACGGTGGCGTTGGGGGTATGGCAGTTGGGCCGCGCCCAGCTCAAGCGGGCGCTGCTGCAGCAGTGGCAGACCCAGCGTGCATTGCCCGCGCTGGGTTGGGACGAGCTGCGCGACGCGGCGGCGCGCGGGACGCTGCAGACGCTGCATGGCCGCCCGGTGCGGCTGGTCGGGCGCTGGCTGCCCGAAGCCACGGTGTTGCTGGACAACCGGCCTTGGCAAGGGCGCGCCGGCTTCATTGCGGTCACGCCGCTGCGCGCGCCTCACGGCGCGGTGGCGGTGCTGGTGCAGCGGGGGTGGCTGCCCCGCAGCGCGCCGGGCGATTCAGCGCTGCCGCAACTGGTCACCCCCGCCGACGGGGAGATCACCGTCGAGGGCTGGTTGGCCCCGCCGCCGTCCAGGCTCTTGGAGCTCGGCCCTGCGGCGCCGGGTCTCATCCGGCAGAATATCGACGTGGCCGAAGTGGCGGCGCAATGGCGCCTGCCGCTGTTGCAGGCCTCGGTGCAGCAAAGCGGCCCCGAGGAGCATACCGCCGACGGCATGACGTTGGTGCGCGACTGGCCCGTGGTGGCCGTGGCCCCGGAAAAGCACGTTGGTTACGCGGTGCAATGGTTTGCGCTGGCGGCCCTGATTGCGGGTTTGTATGTCTGGTTCCAAATCGTCCTCCCCCGCCGGCGCGGCCTGGCGCGATGAGCCGCTGACGTTGACGGTGCATTCATTGCCCAGCCCCAATGCGGCCATGGTCCGTGACGCAGCCGCCACCCGCGCCGGGCGGATCAAGATGCTGCTGTTGTTGCTGGTGGCCGCCTCCCCGGTCATCGCGTCGTATTTCACGTACTACGTGATCCGGCCTGAGGCGCGGCGCAACTACGGCGAGTTGATCGAGCCGCAGCGGCCGCTGCCGGATCTGGTCGGCGTCGATCCCCAAGGGCGCGCGGTGCCACTGCCCGCGCTCAAAGGGCAGTGGCTGTTCATCAGCGTGGCCGACAGCGCCTGTGACGCGCAGTGCGAACGTCACCTGTACCTGCAGCGCCAGCTGCGTGAAAGCCTGGGCAAGGACAAAGATCGCATGGACTGGGTCTGGCTGCGCACCGGTTCTCGGGACTTTCCCGAGCGGCTGCGACCGGCCCTGGCCGCCGCCACCGTGCTGTGGGTGGAGGAGGCCGAACTGGCGCGCTGGCTGCAGCCTGCCTCCGGCCAGCGTCTGGCCGATCACCTGTACGTGGTCGATCCGCTGGGGCACTGGATGATGCGTTTTCCGGCCGAGGCCGATCCGAGCCGCATGCGCCGGGATCTGGAGCGGTTGATGCGTGCGTCCAGCGCCTGGGACCGACCCGGCCGGCCTTGATCCTCGGGAGCCGCGTGTGGAAACGTTGGAGACCTTCGTCGATCTCGGTCCGCTGGGGCGGCTGCTGCTGCTAGGGGCGCTGCTGGCGGCCGGTCCGCTGCTGTGGGTGTGGTTGAAGCATCGGGGTGCTGCGCCGCAGCAGCGACTGCGCGCGTTGACCACGCTGACGCTGTTTCTGACCTTCGATCTGGTGTTGTTTGGGGCCTTTACGCGGCTGACCGATTCCGGGCTGGGCTGCCCCGACTGGCCGGGCTGTTATGGTGCGGCCAGCCCGCTGGGGGCGCGCCATGAGATCGCCGCCGCGCAGGCGGCCCTACCCACCGGGCCGGTGACCTGGTCCAAGGCCTGGATCGAGATGATCCACCGCTACCTGGCCACCGCCGTGGGGGCCTTGATCCTGGTCATCGCGGGGGTCAGTACCGTGTTGCGTCGCCGTGGCCTGGACACCCCGGTGCGCTGGGCTTGGCTGACGCTGGCTTGGGTGTGTCTGCAGGGAGCTTTCGGCGCTTGGACGGTCACGATGAAGCTGTTTCCGGCCATCGTCACGCTGCACCTGCTGGGCGGGATGGTGCTGCTGGCGCTGCTGCGCTGGCAGAGTGTGCGTTACGCGGCTGGGGGGGCATCATCCGACGCTGGGCCGCCCGCGCTGCGCTGGGCCCTGTGGGGTTTGCTGGCCCTGGTGGGAGTGCAGATCGCCCTCGGAGGGTGGGTCAGCACCAACTACGCGGTGCTGGCATGCCGCGACTTTCCGACGTGTCAGGGGCAGTGGTGGCCGCCGATGGATTTTGCGCGCGGGTTCGAGCTTTGGCGCGAACTGGGCGAGCAGGGCAGCGGCGAAGCCCTGCCGTTTGCGGCCCTGACCGCCATCCACTACACGCACCGGCTGGCGGCCTATGGGGTGCTGGCGGCGTTGCTGGCCGTGGGGGTGTGGCAGGCCCGGCTGGGGCAACGGGGGCGGGCGCGCTGGCTGTGGGGGCTGGCACTGTGGCAGCTGCTCAGTGGCCTGTCCAATGTGGTGCTGGAGTGGCCGCTGGTGGCAGCGCTGGCGCATACCGGGGGGGCAGCGGCGCTGGTGGTGGTGCTCACCGGCTGGCTGGCGCGGCCTGAGGCGCCCTGGCCGGCGGCGGCCGCCGCCGCGCGCGCGGCCGTGCTGCAGGGAGGGCATGCATGAGCGCCAGCAGCGCCACCGCCACGCGCGCGCGGCCGACGGTGTGGCGGCAGTACTACGTGTTGATGAAGCCGCGCGTCATTCAGCTGATCGTGTTTTGCGCCTTCATCGGCATGGTGCTGGCGGTGCCGGGCTGGCCCACGCTGGCCCAGTGGCGCACGATGGCGCTGGCTTGCCTGGGCATCTGGATGGTGTCGGGGGCTGCCGCGGCCTTCAACTGCCTGATCGAGCAGCACATCGATGCGCGCATGCGGCGCACCGCCTGGCGGCCGACCGCGCGGGGCGAGCTGTCGCGTGCGCAGGCCCTGGTGTTTTCCGCCGTGCTCTGCGCGGCCGGCTCGTTGCTGCTGTACGTGGCGGTCAATCCCCTGACGATGGCGCTGACCCTGGCCACCTTCGTCGGCTACGCGATCGTCTACACGGTGATTCTGAAGCCGCTGACGCCGCAAAACATCGTGATCGGCGGCGCCTCGGGGGCAATGCCGCCGGTGCTGGGATGGGCCGCGATGACCAACGCCGTCACGGCCGAGGCGCTGGTGTTGTTTCTGATCATCTTTCTGTGGACGCCGCCGCACTTCTGGGCGCTGGCGCTGTACCGGGTGGAGGACTACCGCCAGTCGGGCTTGCCGATGCTGCCCGTCACGCATGGATCGGCGTTCACACGCCTGCACATCCTGCTGTACACGCTGGTGCTGCTGGCCGCCTGTCTGCTGCCGTTCCTGCTGCGCATGAACGGCTGGCTGTACCTGCTGGCGGCGCTGGTGCTCAACGCCGGGTTCATCGCCCACGCCTGGCGCCTGTGGCGCTCGTATTCGGAGCAGCAGGCGCGCAGGACCTTTCGTTTTTCGTTGCTCCACCTGTCGCTGCTGTTTGCGGCGATGCTGGTGGATCACTACCTCGTTCGTCTGTCATGACCCGTTCTCGCTCGCTTGGCTGCTTCGCTCGGCTTTCTTCTTCCTTCGACGCTGCTGGTCAAGATCCCATGCAGCGGCGCGGCGTGTTGCACCGCTTGGCCGGGGCCTCTGCGGCACTGCTGCTGCCGTGGCTGACGGCCTGCCGCGACAGGCCCGCCTTTCACGGCATCGACCTGACCGGTGCGGACTATGCGCAGGGGTTTGACCTGCCTGACCAAAACGGTCAGCGGCGCACGCTGGCGGATTTCCGTGGCAAGGTGGTGGTGGTGTTTTTCGGCTACACCCAGTGCCCGGACGTGTGCCCGACCTCGCTGGGCGAGCTGGCCGA
>JANWZF010000342.1 GCA_025054905.1 Tepidimonas sp. | reverse complement strand
CTGGCCGGCCTGCGCGGCTATGTCCATTGCGCGGCGCGCAGGGGCTACGCGGGGGTGGGCATCTACACGCGGTTGCAGCCCAGCGACGTCGTGCTGGGCATCGGGGTGCCCGAATTCGACGACGAGGGGCGCTGGATCGAGCTGCGCTTCGACACCCCGGCACGGCGCTTCAGCATCGTCAGCGTGTATTTCCCCAGTGGGTCTTCGGGCGAGGAGCGCCAGCAGGCCAAGTTTCGATTTTTGGCGCTGATCGAGCCGGTGCTGCGGCAGCTGGGCCAGCAGCGCCACGCGCTGGTGTGCGGCGACATCAACATCGCGCACACCGAAAAAGACCTGAAAAACTGGCGCGGCAATCAGAAAAACAGCGGCTTTTTGCCCGAGGAGCGCGCTTGGGTGAGCCGTATGCTGGGCACGGGCCAGTGGGTGGACGTGTACCGTCGCCTGCATCCCGACGCCGAGGGCGAGGGCTACACCTGGTGGAGCAACCGCGGCCAGGCCTGGGCCAAGAACGTCGGCTGGCGCATCGATGTGCATTGGGCCACGCCGCAGGTGGCCGCCACCGCGCGGCGGGCCGAGGTGTACAAGGCGCAGCGCTTTTCGGATCACGCGCCGCTGACGATCGAGTACGACTGGGCGCTGTGACCGCGTCCGGTCTTGACGTCTGCCCTACACTGGGAGCATGAGCATGATTCCAGCCACCATCCTGACCGGCTTTTTGGGCGCGGGCAAGACCACCTTGCTCAAGCGCGTGCTGACCGAGGCGCACGGCCAGCGCATCGCCGTGATCGAAAACGAATTTGGCGCCGAAAACATCGACACCGACATCCTGGTGGCCGACACCGAGGAGCAGATCGTGCAGATGAGCAATGGCTGCGTCTGCTGCACGATTCGCGAGGATCTGCGCAGCACGCTGGCGCTGCTGGCGGCCAAGCGGCGCAAGGGGCTGCTGGCGTTTGACCGCGTGATCATCGAGACCACCGGGCTGGCCGATCCGGGGCCCGTGGCGCAGACCTTTTTCATGGACGATGAGGTCGCCGAGACCTACCTGCTGGATGCCATCGTGACGCTGGTGGATGCCAAGCACGCTGCGCAGCAGCTCGACCAGCGACAGGAGGCGCGCCGCCAGGTGGGGTTTGCCGACCAGATTTTTATCAGCAAAGCCGACCTGGTCGCCCCTGAGGAGCTGCAGGCGCTGCAGCACCGCCTCAAGCACATGAATCCGCGCGCACCGATCGAGACCGTGCATTTTGGCCAGGTGCCGCTGTCCAAGGTGCTGGATTTGCGCGGCTTCAACCTCAACGCCAAGCTCGACCTCGACCCCGACTTCCTGTCATCGCCGGAGCACGACCACAGCCACTGCGATCATGACCACGGCCACTGCGAGCATGACCATGGGCATGGTGCGTCTGACCCTCACCCCCACCATCATCACGACGATGTGCAGAGCTTCGTCTGGCGGCACGAGCGCGCGTTCGATCCCCACAAGCTGGAAGATTTTCTCGGCGCGGTGGTGCAGGTCTGGGGCCCGAAGTTGCTGCGCTACAAGGGCGTGCTGCACATGCACGGGACCGATCGCAAGGTGATTTTTCAGGGGGTGCATCAGCTGATGGGCAGCGACCTGGGGCCGGTGTGGAAGCCAGGTGAAAAGCGCGAAAGCAGGATGGTGTTCATCGGCATCGATCTGCCGCGCGACATCCTGCAGCAGGGGCTACAGCAAGCCCTGGTCTGACCGGGCCCCAGGCGGCTGGCGAGCCGTGCGGCGAGCGTTGTTTCGGGCGACGCCGATGCCATGCGCTTACAATCGTCGCCCATTCCGATCGGTTGGGGCGCTGCCCGCCCACTTGGCCCCCGCGCCACCGACCGCACCGCAGAGGAGAGGCATCGTGGTGAAGAAACGTTCGACGCCCACCGAGGCTGAACCGGTACCGCCGGCGGCAGCTGAGGCGGTGCCGCGCGCGGCGCGCAAGCCGTCGGCCGCCGCTGCGCGACGGGCGGAAAAGGCCGCGATGCATGCCCAGACCACCGAGGCCGTGGCGCCCACGCACGACCCGCGTGCCGCCAAGGCCAGCTATGCGCCTTCATCTGTCATGACCACCACCACCGCCGCACCGGCCTCTGCGCTGGCCAAGGATCCCGCGCGTGCCGACAACTGGAAGAAGCTGCCCGTGGAGCAGCTGACCGACGCCGACATCCTGGCCATGCCGGAAGAGGAGTACATGAACGAGGTGCAGCTGGCGTATTTCCGCCGCAAGCTGCTGCAGCTCAAGCAGGACATTCTGGTCAATGCCGGTGAGACCACCGAGCACCTGCGCGAGGACACCGTCGTCGTGCCCGACCCGGCTGACCGCGCCACGATCGAGGAGGAGCATGCGCTGGAGCTGCGCACGCGCGATCGTGAGCGCAAGCTGCTGAAGAAGATCGAGCAGGCGCTGGCGCGCATCGACAGCGGCGACTACGGCTACTGCGAAGAAACCGGCGAGCCGATCGGCGTCGGGCGGTTGCTGGCCCGGCCCACCGCCAGTCTGTCGATCGAAGCGCAGCAGCGCCGCGAGCTCAAGCAAAAGCTGTTCGGCGACTGACGCCGCGGCGCGCCATCGGTCCGCACCGCCATGCAAGTCCCGCGCGGATCCGCCGAGGGGGCGCCCCGGCGCTGGTGGTCGGGGTGGCGCCGCTGGTGGCCCGGTGCGGCCGACGCAGCGGATGACCAGGTGCGCGGCTTGCGCGAGGAACGCGCGGCGCTGCAGGCGGCGTTGCAGCGCCGCCGCCGCCACGACCAGGTGCGGCAGGCCGAGCTGGACGAGCTGCGTGCGCTGCTGCTGCAGCAGCGTGGCGAGACCGTGCCGCCGCGCGCCGAGGCCGCGCCTACGGAGCCGGCCGATGGAGCCAGCGCCTGGCCGACGCCAGCGGCGCCGAGAACCCGCACCATCGAGCAGATCGAGCGCATCGAGGCGCAGATGGCGCAGCACTGGCCGGCGCCTTCCGAGGAGTCGCAGGCAGCTGCGACGCCGGTGCCCGCGCAGCGTCTGGCGATCGATCTGGTGCATCCGCCGCTGCGCGCCAACGCGGGGGTGGAGGCCTGGCTGGGTCACCCGGCGTTGACGGAAGTGGCCGTGGCCTTTGCCAACGGACGCCTGCAAGCCGTGCGCCAGCGGCTGACCGCCCTGCAGAGCCAGTCCGAGGATACCGCGCTGGCCTGCGTGGCTGGGCGCTTGCTACTCGACCTGTTGTGGGCGATGGGCGATCTGGCCGGCTTTGAGGCTTGTGCGGCCGAATGGGCCGAGCGCTTCGGTCAGGCCCCACCGGTGTGGCCGGTGCAGCAACCCCGTGCTGGTGTGCCAGCGCCGTCGCCGCGCCGTCCTTGGGTGGCGCCCGCACGCCTGCAGGCCGCAGCGTTGGAGGGCTGGGACGGGCCGAGCGCACCGGATGCCTTGGACTGGCGGCCGCTGCAGGCCATCGAGGCCAGCGCCGTGGTGCTGCTGGCGCAAACGCTGCAGCGCTGGCTCGAGGAGCCGCGCGTGCTGTGCATGGCCGGGGTGCAACAGCTGCTGCGGGTGCTGAAAGCGGCCACGCCGTCGGGTCAGCCTCAGGTGGGGGTGGATCCGTGGCGGCTGCGGCTGGAGGTGCTGCGCCTGCTCGATCGCCGGGGCGCCTACGAGCTGGTGGCCCTGGATGCGCTGGCTTCGGTGGGGCTGCCCCCGCAGCCGTGGCAGCCGCCGCGGGCGCGGGTGGTGGACGTGCAGGAGCTGCCGACGGCCACCCCCGAGCCCGCGCCGCCGGCAGGCGGTACCGTGCTGGCTGACGAGCACGAATTCCCGGCGGTGTCCACGTTGGCGGCGGACTGGGCGCCCGAGCCCGCCGAGCCGGACGCGGCGCGGCCGGCCTGCGTGATCGTCGACGGGGTGTTGACCGGTGACATCGGGGCGGTGCTGGCCCGCCTGGATGCCGCGCTGCTGCAACACGAGCCTGGGGCCGATGAGGCCGCGCCGCTGCTGGTGATCGATGCGCAGGGGCTGCAGCGGCTGGATTTTGCGGCCGCCGGGGCGCTGCTGCAGTGGTTGCTGGACGCACGCGCGCGCGGCGTGCGGGTGCAGTGGCGCGGTGTGGCGCCGCTCATCGGTCTGCTGCTGCACGCGGTGGGGATCGACGAGGTGGCGCAGGTGCGGCTGCGACAATAGCGGCCATGCAGACCGATGCCGCTTCTTCCGCTGTCTTTCATGGCACCACCATCGTGTGCGTGCGCCGACCCGATCCGGCCGACCCCAGCCGCCAGCAGGTGGCCATGGGCGGCGACGGGCAAGTGACGCTGGGCTCCATCGTCGTCAAGGCCAGTGCGCGCAAGGTGCGCCGCCTGTACCGTGACCAGGTGTTGGCCGGCTTTGCCGGCGCCACGGCCGACGCGTTCACGCTGTTCGAGCGCTTCGAGGCCAAGCTGGAAAAGCACCAGGGTCACCTGGTGCGCGCCGCGGTGGAGCTGACCAAAGACTGGCGCACCGACCGCGTGCTGCGCCGGCTGGAGGCGATGCTGGCGGTGGCCGACCGCAGCACGAGCCTGGTCATCACGGGCAACGGCGACGTGCTGGAGCCCGAGCACGGCATCGTGGCCATCGGCTCCGGCGGTGCCTACGCGCAGGCAGCCGCCAGGGCGCTGCTGGAGCACACGGCGCTTGGCGCCGAGGCCGTGGTGCGCGAGGCGCTGCGCATCGCCGGGGATCTGTGCATCTATACCAACCAACACCACACTGTGGAGGTGCTGGCATGAGCGCGGCGATGACCCCGCAAGAGATTGTTTCCGAGCTCGATGCCCACATCATCGGCCAGCAGGCTGCCAAGCGTGCCGTGGCCATCGCGCTGCGCAATCGCTGGCGGCGCCAGCAGGTCGACGAACGGCTGCGCCCGGAGATCACCCCCAAAAACATCCTGATGATTGGCCCGACGGGGGTGGGCAAGACCGAGATCGCACGCCGGCTGGCCAAACTGGCGCACGCACCGTTCATCAAGGTGGAGGCCACCAAGTTCACCGAGGTGGGCTATGTCGGCAAGGACGTCGACAGCATCATCCGCGACCTGGCCGACATCGCCGTCAAACAGGCGCGCGAGGCGGCGCTGGCGCGCGTGCGCACACGCGCCGAAGACGTGGCTGAGGATCGCATCCTGGATGCGCTGCTGCCGCCGCCGCGCGACGGCGAGGTCGAGCGCGACTCGCACGCGCGCCAGGTGTTTCGCAAAAAGCTGCGCGAAGGCCAGCTCGACGACAAGGAAATCGAGCTCGAACTGGCCGCGCCGCAGCCGCATCTGGAGGTGATGACGCCGGCGGGCATGGAAGAGATGGCCGAGCAGCTCAAGGGATTGTTGGGGCAGCTCAGCCTGGGGCGGCGCAAGCTGCGCAAGCTGCGCATCGCCGAGGCGCGCCGCCTGCTGGTGGATGAAGAAGCCGCCAAGCTCATCAACGAGGAAGAAATCCGCGCCGAGGCGCTGCACAACCTGGAGCAAAACGGCATCGTCTTCATCGACGAAATCGACAAAGTGGCTTCGCGCAGCGAGGTGGCAGGCGCCGATGTGTCGCGCCAGGGCGTGCAGCGCGACCTGCTGCCGCTGGTGGAGGGCACCACGGTGTCGACCAAGTACGGGCCGGTCAAGACCGACCACATCCTGTTCATCGCCAGCGGGGCGTTTCACTTCAGCAAGCCCAGCGACCTGATCCCGGAGCTGCAGGGGCGCTTTCCGATCCGGGTCGAGCTGCAGCCGCTGTCGGTGCAGGATTTCGAGGCCATCCTGACGCAGACCCACGCCAGCCTGGTGCGCCAGTACCAGGCCCTGCTGGCCACCGAGGGGGTGACGCTCGTCTTCACCGACGACGGCATCCGCCGCATCGCGGCCATGGCCTGGGAGGTCAATGAGCGCACCGAAAACATCGGCGCGCGCCGGCTGGCCACGGTGATGGAGCGGCTGCTGGAGGAGATCAGCTTCGAGGCCGTGCGCTTCAGCGGCCAGACGGTGACGGTCGATGCCGCCTACGTGGAGCAGCGCCTGGCGACGCTGGCGCGCAACGAGGACCTGTCGCGCTTCATCCTGTGAGGGGCTTGGGCGGCAGGCATCTTCAAGCAGTGCTTTGCAAGCTCGCGCCAAGTCCTTGATCAAGCGAGCGTTTTGAAGGGTCGATTTGCGCTGCAAATCGGCCCTAAGTCGTTGATTTCGCCGAAAAAATCTGCCCTCGACCTTGTCGCGCGGCCGCGTTTGGTGCTACAGTGGGAGGAAGTGCAAAAAAGTGGTGGAAAGTGGAGCCCGTCGCGGGTCTGAACCGTGTTTCAAGGTGCGTCTTCTCTGGTCCTCGATGCCAAGGGGCGGCTGTCGGTGCCGGCCCGGCATCGCGACGTGCTGCAGGCCACCGCGGGCGGGCAGCTGACCATCACCAAGCACCCACACGGCTGCCTGATGATCTTTCCGCGTCCGCAGTGGGAGGCGTTTCGCCAACGCATCGCCGAGCTGCCGATGTCGGCGCAGTGGTGGAAGCGTATCTTTCTGGGCAACGCGCAGGACGTCGAGATGGACGCCCAGGGGCGGGTGCTGATCGCGCCCGAGCTGCGCGCCGCCGCTGGCATCACCAAGGAGGCGATGCTGCTGGGCATGGGCAACCACTTCGAGCTGTGGGACGCGGCAACCTACGCCGCGCAGGAAGCGCAGGCGATGCAGGGCGAGATGCCCGAGGCCTTCAAGGACTTTTCCTTCTGAGGGGGCCGACGGTGACGATGCCGCCCGAACATCGCACCGTCCTGTTGAACGAAGCGGTTGAGGCCCTTCGCATCCAACCGGACGGTCACTACATCGATGGCACCTTCGGCCGCGGAGGTCACAGCCGCGCGATCCTGGCTCGCCTGGGGCCGGCGGGGCGGCTGACGGTGTTTGACAAGGACCCCCAGGCCATTGCGGTGGCGCAGGCGCTGGCGGCGCAAGACGCCCGTGTGACGGTGCGCCACGAGGGCTTTGCCGCGCTGGCGGGGCTGGCGCCGGCCAGCGTCGACGGCATTTTGCTGGACCTGGGGGTCAGCTCCCCGCAGCTGGACGACCCGGCGCGCGGCTTTTCCTTCCGCCACGACGGACCGCTGGACATGCGCATGGATCCCACGCGCGGCATCAGCGCCGCCGAGTGGCTGGCCACGGCCTCGGTGGCCGAGATGACGGAGGTGATTCGTGAGTACGGCGAAGAGCGGTTTGCTGCATCGATTGCAAAGGCGATTGATCGTCGCCGACAGGAACGGGGGCCTGTTCGAACCACCACCGAGCTGGCCCAAATCGTGGCTGGTGCGGTCAAAACCCGAGAGCCGGGCAAGGACCCTGCGACGCGCACATTTCAGGCTCTTCGGATTCACCTCAACGCCGAGCTTGAAGAGCTGCAACAGGCGTTGAGCGGCTCCTTGCGTGTGCTGCGGCCGGGCGGGCGGCTGGTGGTGATCAGCTTTCACTCGCTGGAGGATCGCTGCGTCAAACGTTTCTTGCAGGCGCACGCACGCTTCCCCGTGGACCGGCGCCTGCCGATGGTGGCGCCGCCGCCGCCCGCCTGGGCCGAGCTGGCACGCATCATGCCCAGTGCGCAGGAGGTGGCCGCCAATGTGCGCGCGCGCAGCGCCGTGCTGCGCTGTGCCACGCGCACCGCTGCGGCGGTGGCCCCATCGCAAGGGGGGGCGCGATGATGCGACTCAACCTCATGCTGCTGGCGCTGCTGCTGGCCAGCGCATTTCATCTGGTGGAGCAGCAGTACCAGTCGCGCCGGCTGTACGTGGCCAAGGAGCGCGCCCGCGCCGAAGGCGCGCGGCTGCAGGCCGAGCATGAGCGGCTGGTGGTGGAGCAGCGCGCGCTGGCTGCCCCGGCGCGCGTGCAGCAGCTGGCGCGCGAGCGGCTGCGCATGCACCCGGCGCATCCCGGCATCACCGAATACCTGGCGCTGCCAGCCGAGCCGGCGGGAGGGGGGCGATGAGCCGTCCGGGCGTGCGCAGCATTGCCTACGGCAGCAGCCCGCTGCTGACCAGCGCCACCCCGGTGTGGCGCAGCCGCTTCGTGGTGGCGATGCTGGCGTTGGCGTTTGTCGCGCTGGCCGCGCGCGCGGCCTATGTGCAGGTGATCGGCAACGACTTTTTCCAGCGCCAGGGCGAGGTGCGCTATGCACGCACCCTCGAATTGCCCGCCAGCCGCGGCCGCATCCTGGATCGCAACGGCATGATCCTGGCGCAGAGCGTGGAGGCGCACAGCGTCTGGGCCGACCCCGAAGACGTGGCGCTGGATCACCCGCGGCTGCCGGAGCTGGCGCGCCTGCTGGGCATGCCCCTGGCGGAGCTGCAGCGCCGGTTGGACGTGCCGGAGCGCAACTTCGTCTGGCTGCGCCGCCAGCTCGATGAGCCCGTGGCGCAGCGCGTCAAGGCGTTGGCCATTCCGGGCATTTACCTGCGCAAAGAGTACAAGCGCCAGTACCCCCAGGGCGAGGCGGTGGCGCACGTGGTGGGGTTCACCAACGTCGAGGACCGTGGCCAGGAAGGGGTGGAGCTGGCGTTTGAGCGCGAGCTGCTGGGGCGGCCGGGCTCGCGCCGTGTCATCAAGGACCGGCTCGGCCGCATCGTGGAAGACGTGCGCGACATCGTGCCGCCGGTGGACGGACGCGATCTGCGGCTGTCGATCGACGCGCGCGTGCAGTACTTTGCCTTTCAGCGTCTGAAAGAAGCCGTGCAGCAGCACAAGGCCCGCGGTGGCAGCGCGGTGGTGCTGGATGCACGCACCGGCGAGGTGTTGGCGTTGGCCAATTACCCCAGCTACGACCCCAACGACCGGCGCAACCTCACCGGTGAGCAGCTGCGCAACCGGGCTTTGACCGACAGCTTCGAGCCGGGCTCGACGATGAAGCCGTTCATCGCGGCGCTGGCGCTGGACAAGGGCCTGGTGCGGCCCGATACCCCGGTGCAGACCGCCCCCGGGCGGCTGCAGATGGGCGGCTTTACGATCTCCGACGTGCATCCCTACGGGGTGCTGACGGTCACCGAGGTGATCCAGAAGTCCAGCAACGTGGGCACCGTCAAGCTCGCCATGCAGATGCCGGCGCGCGACATGTGGGAAACCTACGTGCGGCTGGGCCTGGGCCACAAGCCCCAGTTGCCGTTTCCGGGCGCCACCAGCGGGCGGCTGCGTGCTTACCAGACCTGGCGGCCGATCGAGCAGGCCACGATGAGTTACGGCTACGGCCTGTCGGTGTCGTTGGTGCAGCTGGCGCAGGCCTACACGGTGTTTGCCCGCGATGGCGAGCTGCTGCCGCTGACGCTGTTGCGCACCGACCAGCCTGCCCACGGCGTGCGCGTCTACAGCGAGCGCCATGCGCTGGCGGTGCGCCACATGCTGCATCTGGCCGCCGGTCCGGGCGGAACCGCGCAGCAGGCGCAGACGGTGGGATATTCGGTCGGTGGCAAAACCGGCACCGCGCGCAAGCAGGAGGGCCGCGGCTACGCGGCGCGTAAATACCGGGCATTTTTCGTCGGGCTGGCTCCCATCGATGCGCCGCGCGTGGTGATTGCGGTGATGGTCGATGAGCCCAGCGCCGGGGTGATCTATGGTGGGTTGGTGGCCGCACCGGTGTTTGCCGATGTGGCCCAGCAGACGCTGCGCCTGCTGGGGGTACCGCCCGACATGCGGGTGCAGCCGCAGATCGTGGCCAACGCGATCGAGGAGGAGCCGGTATGACGATGCCGCTGCTGCTGACCGATGGCGCTGCCGCGCTCGACTGGCTGCGTGCCCAGGGCGCGCGCGGGCTGGTGGCCGACAGCCGGCAGGTGCGCCCCGGCGATGCCTTTGTGGCGTGGCCGGGCGCGGCGGTCGACGCGCGCCGCTATGTCGCCGCGGCGCTGCAGGCTGGCGCGGTGGCGGCGCTGGTGGAGGCCGACGGTCTGCCGGCCTGGCTGCAGACTGGCGCTGAGACGGCCTGGCCGGCGCAGGCCGCGGTCGCCGCGCTGCCCGGGTTGCGGGCGGTGGCCGGGGCCTTGGCCAGCGCATTTTGGGGGCACCCCAGCCAGCGCCTGGCGGTGGTGGCGGTTACGGGCACCAACGGCAAGACCTCCACCGCCTGGTGGTGTGCGCAGGCGCTGGGTGCCGCTGGGCGCGACGCGGGGCTGATCGGCACGCTGGGCATCGGCCGGCCGGGCGCTGCGCTGCGCAGCACCGGGTTGACCACGCCGGACCCGATCACGCTGCAAGCGGCCTTGCAGACCTTTGCCGCCGAGGGAGCCGCCGCGGCCGTGCTGGAGGCTTCCTCGATCGGCATCGAGGAGGGCCGGCTGGATGGCTGTCACGTCCACACCGCCATCTTCACCAACCTGACCCAGGACCATCTGGACTACCACGGCAGCATGGACGCCTACTGGGCGGCCAAGCGGCGCCTGTTCGACTGGCCGGGCGTGCGCGCAGCGGTGGTGTGCGTGGACGACCCGTGGGGGCAGCGTCTGGCGGCTGAGCTAGCCCCGCGCGCCGAGGCGGGGGCGCTGGATCTGTGGACCTACGCGGTGCAGCCGCAAGCGCGTGCGCGCCTGCGTGCCGCCGAGCTGCACTGGCAGCCCACCGGCATGCACCTGCGTGTGCAGGCCGACGACGGGGGGCAGGCCACGTGGACCCTGCCGTTGGTCGGAGCCTACAACGCCGCCAACGTCCTGGCGGTGTGTGCGGCGTTGCGGGCCCAAGGGCTGCCGTGGTCGCTGATCGAGCCGGCGGTGGCACGCCTGAGCCCCGTGCCAGGGCGGATGCAGCCGGCCTGGAGCGCCGCCGACGGCCCGGCCGATCGCCTGCCGCACGTGCTGGTGGACTACGCGCACACCCCCGATGCGGTGGAGCAGGCGCTGCGTGCGCTGCGCCCGCTGGCCCAGGCGCGTGGGGGGCGGCTGTGGTGCGTGCTGGGCTGCGGCGGCGACCGCGATCCGACCAAGCGCGCGCCGATGGCCGCAGCGGCCGAAGCCTGGGCCGACCGCGTCGTGCTGACCAGCGACAACCCGCGCAGCGAAGATCCGCACCAGATCATCGCGCAGATGGTGCAGGGGCTGCTCAACCCGGCGCGGGCGGTGCTGGAGCCGGACCGCGCCGCCGCCATCGCGTGGGTGGTGCAGCAGGCCGAGCCGCGCGACGTGGTGCTGCTGGCCGGCAAGGGCCACGAGCAGTACCAGGAGATCGCCGGCGTGCGCCACCCGTTTTGTGACCTGCAGCAGGCGCGCGCTGCACTGCGCCGCCGCTGGGAGGCCGACGCATGAGCTGTGCACCGATGGTCGGGCTGGGCGCGCTGATGCTGGCGTTGCCGCAGGCGCGCGCCGTGGGGGATGTGGCTGCGCTGGCGCCGCAGCGCGTGCACAGCGACACGCGCACGCTGCAGGCCGGGGATTGCTTTGTCGCGCTGCAGGGCGAGCGCTTCGACGCGCACGACTTTTTGCCGCAAGCGGCTGCCGCCGGTGCCGTGGCAGCGCTGGCGCAGCGGGGGCTGGCGGCCGCGGGCCTGGTGGGGGTGGAGGTACCCGACAGTCGGCGCGCGCTCGGCCAACTGGCCGCCGCCTGGCGTGCGCAGGTGTATGGCGGGCCGCTGATTGCGGTGACCGGCAGCAATGGCAAGACCACCGTGACGCAGATGACGGCGGCGATCCTGCGCGCCGCCGCGGGCGAAGCGGCGCTGGCCACGCAGGGCAACCTGAACAACGACATCGGCCTGCCGCTGACGCTGCTGCGGCTGCGGCCGACGCATCGGCTGGCGGTGGTCGAGCTGGGGATGAACCATCCTGGCGAGACCGCGCAGCTGGCTGCGCTGGCGCAGCCCACCGTGGCGCTGATCAACAACGCCCAGCGCGAGCACCAGGAGTTCATGGCCAGCGTGCAGGCCGTGGCGCAGGAGCACGCGGCGGTGCTGGACGCGTTGCCGCCGGCCGGCACTGCTGTGCTGCCGGCCGACGACGCCTACACGGCGCTGTGGCGGCAGCATGCCGCAGCGCGGCGCGTGCTGACCTTTGGGGCGCAGCAGGCCGACGTGCGCGTGCTGGCTGCGCAGTGGGATGGCGCGGCCTGGGCGCTGACGCTGGCCACCCCGGCCGGGGCGCTCCACACGCGGCTGCGCATCGCCGGCCGGCACCATGTGCGCAATGCCCTGGCTGCGGCTGCCTGCGCGCTGGCCGCCGGGGTGCAGCCGACGGCGATCGCCCAGGGGCTGGCGGCGTTTGAGCCGGTGGCGGGGCGCTGCCGCACGCAGCAGCTGCGGCTGGGGGCGCAGCTGTGCACGGTGGTGGACGACAGCTACAACGCCAATCCCGATTCGGTGCGCGCCGCCATAGACGTGCTGGCGGAACTGGGCGCGCCGCGCTGGCTGGTGCTCGGTGACATGGGCGAGGTCGGCGCTGC
Source organism: Tepidimonas sp. (assembly GCA_025054905.1). GTDB lineage: Bacteria > Pseudomonadota > Gammaproteobacteria > Burkholderiales > Burkholderiaceae_C > Tepidimonas. The sequence goes on along the minus strand of JANWZF010000342.1, from coordinate 2,537 downwards.
CGCGCTGGCGTTCCACGACGAGGTGTTGCGCCACGCGCTGGCGCGCGGCATCGAGCACGTCTGGGTCGTGGGCTCCTGGTTTGCGCAGGCGGCGGCGGCCGTGCCGGCGGGGCGGGTGCGGGTGTTCGACGACGCGCAGCAGGCCGCCGCAGCGCTGCCGCAGCAGCTGCGCGGCAGCGGCGGCAGCGTGTTGGTCAAGGGTTCGCGCTTCATGCGCATGGAACGTGTGGTGCAGGCGCTGCAGGCGTGTGAAGACGGGAGGGAGGGAAACCATGCTGCCTGAGCTGGCCGAATGGCTGATGGGGCAGGTGCCCGAGTGGGGCTTCCTGCGAGTTTTCCAGTACCTGACGTTTCGGGCCGTGATGGCCGCAATGACCGCGCTGCTGCTGGGCGTGGCCGCCGGCCCGTGGTTCATCCGGCGGCTGACCGAACTGAAAATCGGCCAGCCGATCCGCAGCTACGGCGTGCAGGCGCATCTGAGCAAGAGCGGCACGCCGACCATGGGCGGCGTGCTGATCCTGTTTGCCCTCACGGTTGCGACGCTGCTGTGGTTTGACTGGACCAACCGCTTCGTCTGGATCGTGCTGGCCGTCACGCTGGGCATGGGCGTCATCGGCTGGGTGGACGACTGGCGCAAGGTCGTGCGCAAGGACCCCGAAGGCATGCGCTCGCGCGAAAAGTATTTCTGGCAGTCGGTGATCGGGCTGCTGGCGGCGCTGTGCCTGGTGTTTGCGATCTCAGAGGGTTCCAACGCGCGCGTGTGGGCGCTGTTTGAGGCCTGGGTGCGCTCGGGCTTTGCGGTCGACCTGCCGCAGCAGGCCGGGCTGATGGTGCCGTTTTTCAAAGAGGTCAGCTACCCGCTGGGGGTCGGCGGCTTTGTGATCCTGACGTATCTGGTGATCGTCGGCAGCAGCAACGCCGTCAATCTCACCGATGGTCTGGACGGCCTGGCGATCATGCCGGTGGTCATGGTGGGCTCGGCGCTGGGGGTGTTTGCCTACGTTACCGGCAATGCGGTGTTTGCGCGCTACCTGCTGCTGCCCTACATCCCGGGCACCGGTGAGGTGCTGATCTTCTGCGCCGCGCTGGCCGGCGCGGGGCTGGCGTTCCTGTGGTTCAACGCCTACCCGGCGCAGGTGTTCATGGGCGATGTGGGAGCGCTGGCGCTGGGCGCAGCGCTGGGCACGATCGCCGTCATCGTGCGCCAGGAGATCGTGTTGGCCATCATGGGCGGCATCTTCGTGGCCGAGGCGCTGTCGGTGATGGCGCAGGTGGCCTACTTCAAGTACACCCGGCGCCGCTATGGCGAAGGCCGTCGCCTGTTGAAGATGGCGCCGCTGCACCACCACTTCGAGAAATCCGGCTGGCGCGAGACGCAGGTGGTGGTGCGCTTCTGGATCATCACCATGCTGCTGTGCCTGGTGGGTCTGTCCACCCTGAAGCTGCGTTGAGACGAAAGCGAAGGCCATTGCGATGACCGCCTGGAGCCACGATCTGCTGCCCCTGCTGCGCGGCCGTCCGGTGCTGGTGCTGGGTCTGGGCACCAGCGGCCTGGCGCTGGCGCGCTGGCTGCATGCCGCCGCAGCGCAGGTGACGGTGGCCGACACGCGGGCGCAGCCGCCGCAGGCCGAGGCGCTGCACCAGGCGGCCCCCGGCGCCACGTTGCTTGCCGGGGTCGCGCTCGATGAGGCGCTGTGGCAGCGCGCGCCGTGGGCGCTGGTGGCCCGCAGTCCGGGCCTGAGCCCGGCGCAATGGGGCCCGCTGCGTGCGGCTGCACAGGCTGCCGGGGTGCCGTTCGTGGGCGAGCTGGAGCTGTGGAGTTGGGCGCTGAAAGCCCTGCAGGAGCGCGGCCAGCCGCCGGCCGTCGTGTTGGCCATCACCGGCACCAACGGCAAGACCACCACCACCGCGCTGACCGGCCATCTGCTGCGGGCCTTGGGCTGGGACGTGGCGGTGGCCGGCAACATCGGCCCCACGCTGCTGGACACGCTGGCCGAACGGCTGCAAAGCGGTGCGCTGCCGCGGGCCTGGGTGCTGGAGCTGTCCAGTTTTCAGCTGGAGGGGGTCGAAGGCTTTGAGCCGACGGCTGCGGCCGTGCTCAACGTCACGCAGGATCATCTGGACTGGCATGGGACGCTGCAGGCCTACGCAGCGGCCAAAGCGCGCATCTTCGGCCAGAGCGGCGTGATGGTGCTCAATCGCGACGATCCCATCGTCTGGGGCTGGCGCCCGCTGCCTGTGCAGGACACGGCCCCAGGCACGCGCCGCCGCCGCGAGCGCACGCGGCCTTGGACGAGTTTCGGCCTGAGCCTGCCCTCGCGTCCGGGCGACTGGGGGCTGGAGACGCAGGCTGGTGTCACCTGGCTGGTGCGCGCCCATCCCGAAGCCGAGCCGCAGGACGGGGCGCCGCTGCCGCTGCAACGCCTGATGCCGGCCGAAGCCCTGCGCATCCAGGGCCGGCACAACGCCGCCAATGCGCTGGCGGCGCTGGCGCTGGCCAGCGCCGCCGGGGCGCCGCTGGCCCCGCTGTTGCACGC